>CALDHF010000375.1 GCA_937941595.1 uncultured Acaryochloris sp.
AAGATAGCAGCAGGCTGAATTGCAATATTTGGCAGGAGTCTCGTTAATACTTGTTGAAGGACGGCGACGGTCCAATCCGCATCGGCGAGGGTAGTATTTTTGCCTAGGGTTAGGCGCATACCCGTCAATGCTTGGTGATCGGAGTATCCCATGGCTTTTAATATTCGGCTGGGTTCCAGTTTGCCGCTGTGACAGGCAGAGCCTGCACTAATGGCAATGCCAGCCAGGTTCATTTGTCGAACTAAGGTTTTGCCTGTGATCTGGGCAGGACTATCTGGGGACAAACAAAAGCTGAGGTGATGGGGTAAACGGTGGTCGAGGTCTCCGGTAGGGATCAGATGGGGCGAACTCGCGAGCTGGGAGAATATGCGATCGCGCAGTCGTATCAACCGTTCTCTTTCTGCGGTCAGATCACCAGCAGCCAGTTCCGCAGCGAGGCCAAACCCGGCAATAATAGGCACGGCAGGGGTTCCCGAGCGCCAGCCCTGCTCTTGTCCACCGCCAGCCAATAGGGGAACGAGTTGAGTGCCTGGACGCACATAGAGTGCGCCCGCGCCTTGGGGACCATAGAGTTTATGGCTAGATAGGGAGAGTAAATCTACGGGCAAGGTCTGGACGTTGATAGGAAGTCGGCCTGCCACCTGGACCGCATCGGTATGAAATAACGCCCCATGATCCCGAGCAATTTGGCCCAAAGCTGGAATGGGTTGCACCGTTCCGATTTCGCTTTGACCGTAGATAACAGAGACCAAAACCGTATTCTTTTGGAGGGCAGCTTGTAAGGCGGCTGGCGACACCCGCCCTTGAGCGTCAACGGGTAAATGGGTGACTTGCCATCCCTGTTGTTCTAGGAAGCGAGCAGGTTCGGAAATAGCGGAATGCTCAACACTAGAAATAATAATGTGTTGGGGTTGGGCAAAGGATCGGGCAATCCCAATTAAGGCTAAATTATCGGCTTCTGTACCGCCGGAGGTAAAAATGATGGACTCGGACGGCGCATTGATCAAATCAGCGACCTGCATGCGGGCTTGCTCTAGCACTGTCGCGGCTCGTTGTCCCCACTCATGCAAACTGGAAGGATTGCCCCATTGCTGCTGCCAGATATTGCCCATGACCGCAATCACCTCAGGATGGCAAGGAGTCGTTGCACTATAGTCTAGGTAGATTTGCATAATTCTAGATACCTTACGGGCAACCACTCGACCCAACCCCTATGCAGACTGGGCAAAATTCCGAATGGACAAGCTTCTTCAGTCTATCGAGATTTTTGTACACAGCGCAAAGGTAGGCCGTTTCAAAGGACTTTGATGACGGGGGCAGATCCCCTAGTCCACTGTCAGCGTCGATAATCATCTCTCAAAACAGATCGCAAGCTTCCGGCTTGAGATCCCTTTCCATTAAGGTTTCCACGGCTTCTTGGGGTGTCATGCGCCCGTTGAGCAACCGATGGACTTGGCGAGCAATGGGAATCGGGATACCTTCGCGATTGGCTAGCTGAATCAGCACGTTCGTAGTATTAACTCCTTCCGCAGTGCCTGTCAGCCCTGCCAAGATCTCGGAGAGGGGTTTGCCTTGGGCCAGTTGATACCCTACTTGGTAGTTGCGACTAAGGGGACTGGTGCAGGTTGCCAGTAAATCTCCCAATCCCGATAGACCAAAAAAGGTTTCGGGTTGGCCTCCTAGATGGGTACCGACTCGAATCATCTCTGGTAAAGACCGGGTAATCAGGGCGGCGCGGGCATTGGTGCCCAGCTTTAAACCTTCGCAAACCCCAACTGCGATCGCAATCACGTTTTTCAAGGTTCCCCCCAACTCGGTGCCGACTTGGTCGGGGTTGGTATAGACCCGTAAACAGTCGGAAGAATAGAGGGTCTGGACGATGTCTACCGCGGCTGGATTGTTGCTAGCGACTACTGTGGCTGAGGGTAATCCCTGTTCTATTTCTTTCGATAAATTTGGGCCAGATAACACCACAATGGGATGGTCAGGAAACGTGGCCTGCCAAATTTGCGACGGCGTACACATGGTTTCAGCATCTAAGCCCTTGGTAGCACTAACAAGAATCGCTGACTTGGGCAGGGTGATGTCCTTTAATTGGGCTGCCACCTGGGGGATGCCTTTCATGGCAACGGCCACCACAATTACTTGAGTGTCAGCAACCACATCGGCTAAAGTCAATTTCCCTCGACGAGACCATATTGTCACTGGATGGTGATTGACCCGAGCCAAGGTGGCCAAGGCTGACCCCCAAACCCCTGCTCCCAATACGGTGATTGCGGTGGTCTTGGGCATCGATTGTGGGGATAGGGGCATGGATTAACGTCCAGATAAGGCTCAGGTTGATTTAGCCATGGCAAAGTCAGGCAAACTGTTGAGCTCAATATAGTGGTGATATTGCTGAATTTGGCGATCACATTCTGATTCACTCCAACCACAATGCTGCTGCAAAATGGCTGTCACCGCCGGCAGCACATCAAACCCATAGTTGGTTTGCATGGCCAAAATGGTGCGACGCAAACAAATATCAAGCAAGGTATGGGCTTGTTCTCCTTGGACGGCATGCACCACTTGGGCCTGGATATCCAATAGGCCAGGGACAATGGGTTCTCCTAGTTCAGGGGTCTGATTGACCCGATCTAAAATCCGGACAGCATGGCTCCCGTAAATAGAGAACAGATGAAAAATCGCATCACGACTGACGACGGCCTGATATTTACTAATCATGGTTTCGATCAGGGCATTGTTAAGGGCGATGGCACCGGGTAACGGTTCGTCCTTCGTTGACGATGCCGTCACGGTTTGCCCTTGTTTTTTCATGGCGGCATCTACCATCTCTTCGGCAACCTGTCGATAGGTCGTGAGCTTGCCCCCAATCAAAGAGATCAGATTGTTGATCCCTTCTTGGGCATGGTCATAGAGAACATGGCTGCGGGTGATGCTGCTGGTTTTCTTGCCTTCGCTATAGGGCAACGGCCGGACACCAGCATAAGTAAACCGCACGTCCGCCCGGGTGAGCTGAGCGCAGGGGATCACCCGATTGGTCTCGGCCAATAAATAGTCAATTTCATGATCTTCCGCTTTGATCCGATCCAAATCACCGTTGTAGCGGATATCCGTCGTCCCAATCAGATACTGATTGGCCCAGGGCAAAATAAAGAAGGGACGATTATCCTTTTCAGCTTCTACATAGAGGGCGGCTGTGGGTGCACCGGGGAAAGGATCCACAATCATATGGCTGCCTTTGGTTCCCCCAATCTTGCGGCCTTTGCTGATATCTGAGGGTTGACTGCCCTGCAAGACCTCATCTACCCAGGGGCCAGAAGTATTGATAACGACGACCTGGGGTGACCCTTGCAGAGTATGGGTATGCCCAGTCAACTGATCAACACAAGTCAGGGACGTCACCTGTCCGTTCTGATGGTGCAACTGAGTCACCTTGGCATAGTTGAGGGCTGTCGCTCCTGCGGCTTGGGCGGATAAAATCAATTCCAAACATAGACGCTCGGCATGGACCACTTGAGCATCAAAATATTGAGCGGCTCCCTTGAGGCCCACTGGGTTGAGATGGCGAAATAGCTGCTGACATTTTTGTACGGACAGGGTCCGGTGATTGGGCAGAGATTTGTCAAAACTCAGCAGATCGTAGAGAATCATGCCCGCTCGAATTTCCCAGAAATCGCGGGATCCGCCAGCGTAAATGGGAATAGACATTTGCAACGGCTGCACTAAATGGGGGGCGACTCGCAGCAAAACCTCTCGCTCCCGCAAAGACTCCCGCACTAAATTGAATTCAAAATACTCTAAATATCGGAGACCCCCATGAATAAGGCGACTGGACCATCCCGTCGTACCGCTGCCAAAGTCATCTTTATCCAGCAGGAGGGTTTTGATGCCCCTCAAGGCCGCATCACGGGCAACTCCCGCACCATTACTGCCTCCTCCAATGACAATGAGGTCAAAGGCTGTATTTTCTATGTCCTGCCAATTTCTCATGGGTTAGCCCATCTCTCGGGAGTCTTACGTTACGGCTCTGCAAACAAGATGACATATTAAGGCCCTTCTCATCATGTTTTTTCAGCTCTTTCACTGATTTCTATCTGATTGGATGACTTGAGAATTCAGTTCCAGACTGTCCCCTAGCTCTGGTATAACGTTAGTCTGAGGATGCTTCCATCATTCCAGTCAAACTCTAGGTTAAGAACAACAGCCTGGTTAACTTCACCGGACCACGGCAGAATATAGAAAGAGTGCTTGTTTCCTAAGGATAGGACTTATGGTTTTAACCGCTTCGACAATGCTGAACCTGGGAACGCCAGCGCCTGATTTTCAACTGCCTGATGTGGTCAGTGGTCAATCCATCTCTTTAGCCACATTTGCAGAGTGCAAAGCGCTGTTAGTGATGTTCATTTGTCAGCACTGTCCATTTGTGAAATATGTCCAGGCTGAACTCGCAAACATTGGTCGGGATTATCAATCCCAAAGCTTAGGCATCGTAGCCATTAGCTCGAATGATATCCAAAGCCATCCCCTCGATGATCCGGAACATTTATTGGCGATGGCGACGAATCTCGGCTTTACCTTCCCCGTCTGTGTGGATGAAACCCAAGAGGTTGCCAAGCAATATTCAGCGGCCTGTACCCCAGATTATTTTGTTTTTAATTGCGATCGCAACTTGGTCTACAGAGGTCAGCTTGATGATAGTCGCCCCAGTAATGACCTCATGATTACGGGACAAGATCTGCGGGCTGCCTTAGATGCTGTGTTGGCGAATCAACCCATCAGTCCTGAGCAAAAGCCGAGCATCGGTTGCAATATTAAATGGAGACCGGGGAACGAACCGCCCTACTTTGGTTAAACGCGTCTCTAGAAGCGGGTGAGGCAATTTTTAGGGTGCGAACTCTAGCAGCTTTCACCTCTGCATCCTCAGCAGTTCGGCAATGATCCTGAAAGGTCGAGGCTAGGGAGGAGGAGGGAATTTTCTGGCTTAAGACCGCAATAAAATTTTGAGGCTCAATATTGCTCACACCTACCTCAGATAATGTCTGTTCCACAACCAAGTCCGCGATTGGACCAATACAGTCAAGCAGCTCTCGCTTACACCGAGCTATAAATTCAGGAGATAAGTTCCCTTGTGGTAGAGGCAATGGGGGAACCTGTCCGGAAGGTTTAGCTTTGCGGACACATTTCCAAACGGTCCAATGAGAATCGTCCTCCTGCAAAAGGCATGCCTGCCCGGCTCTACAGCAAACTTGACAGTATTCTAAAGCTGCTTTCTCTAATTTTTTAGAGATTTTTGGTCCCAAGCAAAACAAGTGGCCATGAAATAGCAACTGTTGATTGCCAATTGGGTGCATATCTTGAGCCTGAAGATCCTGAATTTGAATGATTCTCAATGAAATCCTCCTGCTTAGCGAGCTATAGCAAGCAAAATTCCTTTGTCATCCTCAAAACCCAACTACCCTGAGTATAAACGTCTTCACAGTGGCTGTAAACTGAGTCTGAGAGTTATTTACCACACCGATCCAGACCATCCTGATCATCGTTTGCTAAAGGCCAGGGACTTGGAAAACCCCTGTCTCTGTGCAAATCGCTGTTAGTGGTTGATCCCAAGGTTCAGTAGGGAGTTGGTCAAATAGATTTTGGTCAAAGACGACGCCAATAGTGGGAATAGCAGACCAGTTGGGAGCAGCGAGTAAGCGGTCGTAATAGCCGCCCCCATAGCCAAGACGATACCCGTTGCGATCGCACGCCAATGCCGGGACCAAAATCAGATCGACATCGGTTGCTTTTAGCTTTGGCAGCTCTGAATAGGGTTCCAAAATGCCATATTTACCCTTTTGCAAGCTATCCCTGTCTAAGGGATGGCAGCGGTGCCACACCAAGCTCTGACCCACACAGCGAGGCAGTCCCCACTGGCGATGTCCATCGTGTCGAAATAGCCTGTCCAGATCTGGCTCTTGCCGAAACGTCATGTATGCCAAGACGGTTTGGGCCTCTTGCCAGACAGAGGAACAGAGCAATTGCTGGCAGAGGTTTTCACTTAAAAGACGCCATTGCTCAACAGACATCGATTGACGCTGCGCCAGCAATTGACGTCGTAAGTTTTTCTTAGCAAGTAACGGATCGGAGCCTGCAGACTGCACTAAAACTGCGTGGCGACCAATAAGAACAAACTATCCACCAGCAATGTCCCTAACACCGAACCCGAAAAGGCCCACCAGCCCAACTGGTCTTTTTGCCCCGTCCAAGTCTCAGCATTAAGCAACGGGCGAATACTCATCACACACAAACCCACCACCAAAACCATTGCCCAAATTCTTCCCCAAGGGGTTTGAGTATGTTCTAAGGCTTGGGGGAGCAGCGCCATCGCTTCCGTCTGATCCGTTTGGATCAAGACCCGCCAGGTTGGCATCAGGTCCACTAAGAAAAAATAGACATCGGTCACAGAGGAGCCAATCAGAGACCCCAAGAAAAACAAAGAGCCAATTTTTAACCGTGAATTGAGGAGCGCCCAAATGGCAATCGGTAACCCAATAGCTTCCATTGGTACATGCAATAGCGGCTCAGCCCGAAACCATCCCCAATAGATAGAACCAGAGAACCAGGCTAGGGCAAAACCAAATAGCAAATCTCCCCAAATCTGGGTCTTCTCCTGTTTTAACAAGACATAACTTCCGAGAAGCCATCCACCGGTGGCAACAAGGCTTAACCATGGCCAGGTCCGTACTAAAGGAGCCTGTATGAGCACTGGTAAGGAAACCAAAAACATAGCCGCAGTAAACAGCGACCAGCTTTGAAAGGTACCCATAGTTTGGATAGTTTGTCTAAGGGAGCTTTGAAAAGTTTGTTTCAAGGATAGTTCTCCAGATTTTCAAAGTTACGAATTCGCTATTAATTCAAGACGTTAATTTAAGCAATATTCGTTAATATTCGTTAATATTCTTGAGTTTAATAAACCACTCTTTAGGTAGTGTTTGATTTTGATTAGTGTATCACGGGAAGGAAAGACTGATTTGCCTTACACCATCAGGCTGAAGTCCTTTCCAGGTCAATAATCGTCTGTATTTGTGCAAAGATTACATCCATAAATCCTATGCGCGTTGTTTTGCAAAGAGTTAAAGAATCACGGGTAGAAGTTTCAGGTCAAATTATTGGAAATATAGAAAAAGGCTTAAATTTATTAGTAGGAATTACCGAATCTGATACCGAAAAAGAAGTAGATTGGATGGTCCGAAAATGCTTGGAATTGCGAATCTTTCCTGATCAAGCTGGCAAACTGTCTCAGTCTGTTCAGGATATTCAAGGGGCTTTGCTGGTCATTAGCCAATTCACCTTATACGGAGATTGTCGGAAAGGACGGCGGCCCTCTTTTGACAAGGCGGCTCCGGGTCCCGTGGCTGAGCAACTCTATCAGCAATTCGTTGCCAAGCTGAAGGCCAGTGGACTGCAGGTGGAGACAGGAAAATTTGGGGCCATGATGACCGTTTATATCGAAAATGATGGTCCTGTGACCTTGATCTTGGACCGTGAGGCAAGCATGACCGAACAGCCAAAATAGAGATAAAGGGATAAACTCTCTTATTATCGCCATGATCTATACCTCAATCAGCAGGCTAAATGAGGTATAGCCAAGAGATAGACCCAGCCTCAGAATTGTCATTTCTATCAGAGTTGCGTCAAACTGCCCTAGTGGCGATCAAGCGTCCATTAAACAACGAGAGTCCATCAAACTATGTGCGGTATTGTCGGCTATATTGGCCCCCAAACAGCAAGTGGCATCTTGCTCTCTGGTTTACAGAAGTTGGAATATCGAGGCTATGATTCTGCTGGTATTGCCACG
This sequence comes from uncultured Acaryochloris sp., assembly GCA_937941595.1. Lineage (GTDB taxonomy): Bacteria > Cyanobacteriota > Cyanobacteriia > Thermosynechococcales > Thermosynechococcaceae > Acaryochloris. Next base: position 7,841 of record CALDHF010000375.1, read on the forward strand.
ATCTCGGAGGCGCAGCTCCAGTGCATTCGTGCCAAGGGAAAACTCCATCACCTGGAAGAGAAAGTAGCCAATTGGGACAATCCTGCGGTGCTGGGGATTGGCCATACCCGGTGGGCAACCCATGGTAAACCGGAAGAGCATAATGCCCATCCCCATCGAGATACTTTAGATCGCTTAGCGGTGGTCCAGAATGGCATTATTGAAAATTATCGAGACCTGCGAGAAGACCTGAAAGAACGGGGATGTACCTTCCGGTCGGAAACGGATACGGAAGTGATTCCCCATCTGATTTCCGAGAAGCTGCAGGGCCTCAAAGACTATCCTGAGGATCAACGACTGTTAGAGGCAGTGCGGCAAGCGGTGAATTGTTTGCAAGGCGCATTTGCGATCGCAGTTGTGTCCGCCGATTTTCCCGATGAGCTGATTGTGGCCCGTCAACAGGCTCCCCTGGTTGTGGGGTTTGGGGACGGTGAATATTTCTGTGCCTCCGATACCCCAGCCTTAATTCACCACACCCGGATCGTACTCACCTTAGAAAACCAAGAGCTAGCCCGGCTCACCACTCAAGGCGTCACCCTCCACCACTTTGATGGCAGTCGGGTTCGCCGTCCACCCCGCACCCTCAATTGGAACCCGGTGATGGTGGAAAAGCAGGGCTTCAAGCACTTTATGCTCAAGGAAATCTATGAGCAGCCCGGCGTAGTCCGCACCTGCTTGGAGAAATATTTAGATACGAATTGGTTGCCCGAGAGGGGCACAAACCCTGTTCGCTTAAATTTATCGCCAGCCCTGACTCAAAACTTGGAAAACATCCAAATCATGGCCTGTGGCACCAGTTGGCATGCCAGCTTGGTGGGCAAACATTTGCTAGAGCAGTTGGCAGGGATTCCCACGGTGGTGCGATATGCCTCTGAGTTTCGGTATGCGCCCTCACCGATGACGGCCAATACTCTCACCATTGGCGTCACCCAATCAGGAGAGACCGCCGATACCTTAGCAGCTTTAGAAACGGAACTCCAGCGCCGTTCTCAACAATCGCCGCCCTTCCAAGCTCGGCTGCTAGGGATCACCAACCGGGCCGAAAGTTCTCTCGCCCGTCTAGTGCCAGAAATTATTGATACCCATGCAGGCATTGAGATTGGCGTGGCGGCGACTAAAACTTTTATGGCCCAACTGATGGCCTTCTACTTTTTGGCGATTGACTTGGCCTATCAGCGGCAAACTGTCTCCCCCCAGCGGCTCAGTGAGTTGATGGATGGCTTACAACAGCTCCCTGCCCAGTTAGAACAAGTGCTAGAGAGTCAAGAGCGGTATGTGGAAACCCTGGCCCGTGATTTTATAGACACCCAAGACTTTATCT
>CALDHF010000376.1 GCA_937941595.1 uncultured Acaryochloris sp.
GACTCAGCGGTCAAACAATTGACGCCAGAATTCTGCGAAGAGCCGGTAGCTGACCTTCAACACCCATAACACTGTTACCTGGTTCAGAACCAGACCGTCTGAAAGCTAGCTACTTAGCCTTCAAGCCTTTCTACATATAACAATTACGGCCAATGGACACATCCCGACTCGAACGGGAGACCCCCACGATGTCAACGTGGTGCTCTAACCAACTGAGCTATGCGTCCGTAGACATTAAAACTATCACACGTAGAGAGTTTATGTAAACTCAGCACCACTGTAATTCTGTTCTTAATTGGTCATGCAAATATGGGTAGTCCTAGCTCTGTAAGGATGCATTGTAGTGATGGGCAAAAATCCAAACAGCCTCCATATGATCATCGAGCTTCAATACCTTCACCTACTTAGCCAAGCTTGAATCATTAACCTTAACTTTTCTCGCTCTTCAGCTATAAGTCCCTGAGGATCAAAACGGTAGCGATAATGCAAATCAATAATTTGAGGCAATTCATTCATGTATGAATCCGGCAGTTCCTGCTCTAGCCGCCCCAACCATTTGCGGACGGTTTCCGACGGAAGACGTGCTAGTCCCAAATTTCCCAAGCGTTTCTCAATTTTGTAAAACTCAGAGTCCAGTCCGTCCGGGGTCAGTGTACTGATGTGCTCTACTCGCTGACGTCTTCGCTTCTTTGACCGCTGGGAACGTTTTTTGCAGATCATTCTCCAAATTAGATAGATAGAACCCAAAACGATCGCAAGTCCCAAAACGATCATTGCTCCTGCCCAAAGCAAGGTCTCCGAATTTTCTGAGAGTTGGGTCATGAATGCTGACCAGATTTCAGATAGTTTTTCAAAGAAAGACTTGGAGGGTAGCTGGTTCTGTCCTTCGGTTGAGGAGCGATCTTCAGATGGGATGCCGTCCTGAGTTGAAGTTGCATTGTGTGATGAGGAGCCATCTTGGGTTGGGGTGTTACTCTCTTGAGCGCCGCTATTCTGAGCGGTGTTGTTTTCGGTATGGCGATCTGGGGTAATCCCACCTCCTGGGGTTGTATCAACTTTGACCCAAGCATTATCCACATAGGCTAAGACCCAGGCATGGGCATCTTGCACTCGGACGATATATTGTTGTTCCGTTGGGCTATATTCATGGACGGTATAGCCGACGGCATACCGGGTAGGAACGCCTGCAACCCTCAATAATAGCGATGTGGCCGATGCATAGTATTCGCAGTGACCTGATCGATGGTCTAACAAAAAAGCGGCAATAGGCGTTTTATTGGGCTTTGGTTTTGGCAGATCGAGAGAATATTGAAATCCCTGACTAAAGAACGCGGAGATGGTCTCGACAGCTTCTGAGTCAGATTTACCTGCAAGATCTAGGTCGTCGGCAATCTTTTGTAGGGTAGGCTTTTCAGACGAGGGAATGGTTTTGTCTAATGAGGTGGGTGGACGGTCTATGGACTGCTTGGGATCGAACTGGACGGCATAGGCTAAGGGACCCGTTTTTCCCTGAACAGCAACTGTTCCGTACTGGTTAATCTGCATGGCATTCACAGGAAGCTGACTAACTTCCGAAGTGCCCAGAGGCAGTTTTAAGAGTCCCTTTTTTCTAGGTAAAGTGGTGGAAATACGAACTGAGGTCGTCCGATTAGTTTTGGGGCCAAAACGCCAGTTCTGCGGATTGGATTGGGAGTTTTTGTCAGTAAATTTGGATTTAGCGGCGTTCCAAGTCCCTGTTTTGTATTGGTTATAGGTGGCTTCACGAATATAGAGCGGAAATTTGGGTTTTAGGCTGTTGGCTACTGGATTAGGGGCCACCCGAAATAGAATGGCATTCGAACGTTGCAGAGAGCCAATATTGCCTATTTGAGTCTGGGCTTTTTCAGGATCAACAATGCCCCCCAATCGCTTGACACTACCCGGTAGCGATTGTCCGTCCTTTCGACTTGACTGGGTCTGTTGACTAGAGTTTGGAGCATTTGTCTGTCCTGGATTGTTGCGGCCTTGTCCACTGTTTGAGGGGGGCACTGAACTATTGGATGGTTGGGAAGTCCCAGAATTTTGTAAAGGACTTGGATCAGAAATGTCTGGAGAGCTTGTGTCCCCGTTGGGCTGACTGATGTCTGAACCAGGATCTTGATCTTGCTCAGGCGGTGAGGGAGATAAGTCTCCTTCAGGATCTTCCTGAGAGGATGAGTCTTCGTCAGGATCTTCCTGAGTTGAACGATTAGCGGTTGATGGGTTGCTATTGTTGTTGCCAGAGTTACTTGGAGTTCCTGGTGTTGAGGGGCTGGAGTTTGAAGAGTTGCTGTTTGGATTGGTGGGTGAATCAACGCTGCCAGGGGTATTGGAAGTTTGATTCCCGCTTTGAGTTCTGGAACCAACGACTGTGTCAGTTTCTGTCTCTAGTTCAATATCCTCTAGTAACCGATCAACCTCTCCCTGGAAATCTCGCTCCCGATCTGCGGGCCAGATACGAGCCACTTTCTGGATGAAATCACCAAATACAGCGGGACCAGGGAGCCGAACATTGGCCTGCAACCAATAGAACTGGTGGGTGCCAATGAAGCTCAGCACCAATGCTAAGACAATCAAACCGTAGAAGGTGGACTGGGTAAATCGTAGGGAGATCTTGCGGTTAGTGGGCCATCGCACGGTGCTTAAGAATAGGGTGACTAGTAATGCGGAGATGACTAGGAAGGCGAATAGGTTGCCTCCGGTTGCACTAGCGGCGAGCAGACAAATGCCAAAGTAGGGATAATACCAATTAATGGTTTTCCAAGACTTAGCAACGTTACCGAGATACTGGCGATAGACCGAGACGAAATTGACGCAGTAGGTTTGGGCTAAGACGAGGGGAAATAATCCGACTGGCAAACACTTGATCAAATGATATCGGGCTGCATAGGGGATAGCCTCGGGCGAAACGGGGGGTAGGAAGAAAATAGCCAACAACCACAAAAAAAGTGCGGCAACATGGAGACACTTGAGCTGGTTGAGGGAGAGAGACCAGCGCTGCTTGACTATTTCCCTAGCTTCTAGGGCTAAGGCCATGGGAATCGCGATGATCCAGGCTCCCGTTTGATAGCCCCAGAAACAGAGGGCTAGGCTACAGAGAGTTGGAGTTGATTGCTTCATAGGGTCAATAACTCCTGTTGCAGACTGGATATTTCTCCTGAGTGCAATTGACACTGGGGGCCGAAATATTCCTGAAACTGGGGATCTAGATGCAAGTTGAGGTCCGATAGGCAAATGGCTTTGATGGGAATGCCATACTGACTGAGCATTTTCAGAAAGGCATAGCGAGCGTCATCAAAACCCAGCAAAATGCAGAAGCAGCCACTCAGTCGGGATAAGCGAGACTGAATGATCGGATTCAAGCACTCTAGTTCTCGGTGGGGGTTGGGGTTGAGGGTGGCAACGGTTTCAATAATTTGTGCCCGTTGGCGGAGGCCCTTGCCCACAGTGACTAATCGGGGGTCTGATGCGGCATAGATCACATCTAGTGAGGAAGCTTCGGGTTGCTCTTGCATCAAAAAAGAGATGGCAACAGCAATGGCTTCTTCAAAGGGGGTGTTATAGAGGTCTGGCTGGAAGGTATCCAGGATTAGGGCATGGTGAATAGACGTTTCATTCTGCTGTTCTTTGACGATGGGCCGACCGACTTTGGCCCAGCTTTTCCAGTGAATTTTATTGGTAGGATCTCCAGCTCGATAGTCCCGTAGGGAGCGGAATTCCAGGGCTTCTCCGACAGTGGAGGCGCGTAAGGTTTCACCAGACTTGTAGCGACTGGCCTGAGATAGATTGAGGGGCGAGAGCTGATAGCGTTGAGGCAAAATGCAAATCGATTGACCGACGTCGAAGGTATGGCGTTTGTAAATCAAGCCCAGCGGATCAGGACAAGCAAGGGTAATAGTTTCGAGGTGTAAGCTACCCCGCCGCAAGGGGAGGATCTCTACCATGGCTTTGGTTTTGCCCTTGGTAGAGAGGGTGGGCAAATCCTGGAGGTGCGCTGTGGCCCACTGCTGTTCGGCTAGGTAGCGTCGCCAATGGGGTCGCCATTGGCTGCTGACAGGATAGCGACGCTTGATCTGCATGAACTCGCGGAAGCTGGGGAAAGGGGTGGTAAAGGTTTCGACGAGTTTTAA
>CALDHF010000377.1 GCA_937941595.1 uncultured Acaryochloris sp.
TTCCAAGATCCCAGGGCCTGTCTCAATCCTCGCATGCGGATTGGCGAAAGTGTGGCTGAACCCTTGCTTATTCACGGGTTAGCGACGCCCGCAGAATCCCAAACCCAAATGCACACCATGCTCGAACGGGTAGGTCTAACACCAACCACCGATTATGCCCAGCGGTTCCCCAGCGATATTTCCGGTGGACAACAGCAGCGGGTGGCGATTGCTCGGGCTTTGATTACGCAACCGAAGCTGATCATTTGTGACGAACCTGTGAGTATGCTGGACGCCAGTATCCAAACCCAGGTTCTGGAGTTAATGCAGTCCCTGAAGGATGATTTCAACTTAACCTACCTATTTATTACCCATGATTTGTGGGTGGCGCGATTCTTTTGCGATCGCATTGCCGTTATGAACAAGGGAAAAATTGTAGAAATTGGCCCCACAGAAGAAATTTTCACCCATCCTCAGCATCCCTATACCCAAACGTTACTGGGTGCAGCCCCTTTACTAGCTCGTCTTCAAGAAGGTTAACCACAGTCATGCAAATAGAACCGTTAATCACTGTCAAAGATGTTGCTGCGAGTAGCCAGTTTTACCAAAAGCTTTTAGATTGCGACAGTGCTCACGGTGGCGATGAGTACGAAATGTTGACTTTTGAAGGCAAGCTGCTGCTCCAGCTGCATTGCCAAGATGCCCACGAACATCCGGGATTATGGACTGCTGAGAGTCCAGTTGGCAATGGCATGATTTTGTGGTTTCGAACCCATGATTTCGATGCCAGCGTTGCAAAAATTCGGGAGCTAAGCCCAGAAATCGTCGCGGAACCCTTCATCAACCCCAATGCGCAACAGCATGAGATTTGGCTTCGCGATCTCGATGGTTATTTAGTCGTGATCTCAGACAATATGGGGGATGCCAAAGCCTAGCATGAACTTAAGCTTCTATATCATTAGGTGATAGCAGCGCCACTCAAGAAGGGAGTGTCTAGTCAGTTAGATTTGCTAATAGATAGCCAAGAATTTACAAAATGATTTATTTATGATGTCTTTGCATCGCTATTATAAAAAAGTGCATAAATATAAAATAAATAAATATTAAGTTCAAAGCTATTTTCCTGATTATTAGATTGCGTATTGATACATAATTTTATGATTATTGAGAATAATTGAAATCATCTAAGAGTCTGTTTTGTCGGCTGCCTGAATCTTGATATAACTAAAATATTTAATCCTAAAGATTATTTTCTTGCTCTATTGATTTTAAAAATTAAACTATAAATACAGATATTTTTGAACTTAATGTCTTGTCTGCGTAGAGGCATTTTTAGGATAAAGATTGCACTGCTTTTAGATGTCTTGACATTCGGTTGCCATCCACGATAAACAAGGTCTCAGCGAAGATATTATCTTCAAGTTTATGCGCTTACTTTTAGCTCAAGAGGTTTCTCCATGGATGTCAGCCTCATCATTTCCAATATTCTGAATCCGCCGATACTTTTTTTCTTCTTGGGCATGACGGCTGTTTTCGTTAAATCTGATTTAGAAATTCCTGCTCCTATCCCCAAATTGTTTTCCCTATATTTATTATTTGCGATTGGGTTTAAGGGGGGTGTGGAGCTGGTTAAAAGCGGAATTTCACAAGATGTAGGCCTCACTCTGCTCGCCGCTATCCTGATGGCTTGCTTTGTTCCGGTTTATACCTTTTTTATTCTGAAAATCAAGCTAGGGAATTATGATGCGGCTGCGATCGCAGCCACGTATGGCTCCATTAGTGCCGTCACATTTATCACGGCTAGTGCCTTTTTAACTGAACTAGATATTGCGTTTGACGGATTTATGGTGGCGGCCCTAGCTCTGATGGAATCTCCTGCCATTATCGTCGGTTTGATCCTGGTCAATCTGTTTGGTGCCAGCAGAGACCAAGACTTTAAATGGTCTGAAGTCTTCAGAGAAGCCTTCCTCAACAGTTCGGTGTTTCTGTTAGTGGGTAGCTTACTCATCGGCGTAGCAACAGGAGAGCATGGCTGGGAAGTCCTAGAACCCTTTACCCAAGGATTATTTTATGGTGTGCTGACCTTCTTCCTACTCGATATGGGGTTAGTGGCCGCCCGCAGAATTAAAGACTTGCAAAAAACCGGTATTTTCCTGATTGGGTTTGCCATACTAATACCGATAGTGAATGCAGGACTTGGATTAGGGATTGCTAAGTTTTTAGACATGTCTCCAGGGAATGCCCTCTTATTTGCAGTGCTCTGTGCGAGTGCCTCCTATATCGCAGTTCCCGCAGCCATGCGGATGACGGTCCCTGAAGCGAATCCTAGTCTGTACGTTTCAACTGCTTTGGCAGTGACATTTCCTTTCAATATTATTGTGGGGATTCCTCTGTATCTTGCTGGCATTGAGCTTTTATGGAGTTAAGCGCATGGATGAAGTTAAAAGAATTGAAATCATTGCCAGTTCTTCTGAATTAGGCAAAATTTTAAACGCCTTAGATGCAACGGGTGTGCGCGGCTATGCGGTAACTCGTAACGTTACTGGCAAAGGACTAAGTGGCAACACTGAAGATTTAGACTTCACCATGCTTGATAACGTTTATATCGTTGTTTTTTGTAACCCCGAATTATTGCAAACCCTGGTGGCCAATATTAGCCCCTTGCTCAATAAATTTGGGGGAACCTGTTATGTCACAGATGCGCAAGAGATTCATTCTGTTCAACGTGTATCGTAGCTTTCGGCCCCTATTTTAGAAGCGCTAATTTTCTGAACATCTTGCCTCGCAGAGGTTTATAGTCTGTCATTACATTAGGTCTACCGAAAGGAACTTGAAATGATGCGTTCCCTGAAAAACAATCTTAAAGTCTTGTTTTTCCCGTTATTTGGCTTGTTTCTCTCTACCACCGTCTTCCTAATAGCAGGGAACTGGATGCCTGCCAATATCTATGCCGCAGCACAAGCCTCCCCTCATTGGTCTTACGAAGGGGCTGATAGCCCGACTCGATGGGGACAACTGAGTAAAGACTTTGCTCTTTGCCAATCAGGATCCGATCAATCCCCTATTGACCTAGACATCATCTCGACCGGAGAGCCAGACCCTATCGAGTTTAATTATGGGGCGACGCCGTTAGAGGTTGTCAATAATGGCCACAGCATTCAAGTTAATTATGGTGAAGGCAGTCAGGTAAAGATCGCAGGTGAGACTTACGACCTCCTCCAATTTCACTTTCATACACCCAGCGAACATACCATTCACCATGAAAATGCAGCGATGGAACTCCACCTCGTTCATCGCAACCCATTGGGGCAATTGGCTGTTATCAGCGTAATGATGAATAAAGGTGCCCCGAATCCGATCATCCAATCCATTTGGTCAAACATTCCTACTCAAGGGGGTAAGAACGCTCCTGCTAACCAAACGATTAATGCAGCGGATCTACTCCCCAAGGATAAAACCTACTACAGCTATACAGGCTCCCTAACAACCCCCCCTTGTAGTGAAGCAGTACAGTGGAATATTCTCACTCAACCCATCCAGATTTCTGATGAGCAAATTGCGACTTTCGCCACTCTATATCAAGCCAATGCCCGGCCAGTGCAGCCTACTAATAAGCGGATGATTGTGTTGCATTAGGGACCCATATTGTAAGGAATCCCAGGTCATATCTATCTCAGGGGCATGACTGCCCTAATCGTAGGGGAAAACTTAGAAAATCAGGTTGACCGCTATCCTTGTTTTTGAGGAAGGATAAAATAAACGTCGGTGCCATGGTCTGGTTCAGATTCTACCCAAATGCGTCCACCATGGCGATCAATGATTTTCTTGCATATTGCTAGCCCCATACCTGTCCCTGAGTATTCGTCAGAGTGGCGTCGTTGAAACACTTCAAAAATAAGCTCGACTTGTTCTGGCTCAAACCCTATACCATTATCGTGAATACCAAATAAATAGGTTTGTGAATACTGTCTATCTATCGGGTCATATTGTCCAAGTTGGTAGTCACCAAAATTGCCAGATTTACCAGAAATATCCTGGGGGAGCAGGTTGACTGTAATTTTAATTTCAGGGCGTTGCCCAGAGGGTTGGAACTTCAGAGCATTCGTCATCAAATGCTGAAAGAGCTGCATGAGTTGATTGCGATCAGCCATGAGGGTAGGGAGCGGATCATAGCTAACCATCGCTGATTGTTGCGAAACTTCTATCTGTAAGTTGTCGAGAATCATTGCCAGAATTGCATCACAGGACACCTCCTCGATGGTCAATTCTTCATTGCCAATCCGGGCATAATCCAGTAAGGCATCAATGAGCTTCTGCATTGTGCCGCTGGTGTCACGCAAACGCTTGAGATACTCAAAGACTTTGGGATTGCTATTGACCTTGCAACATTGCTCCACTAAACCAATTGCAAACAAGAAACTCTGTAAGGGTTGTTTCAGTCCATGAGACATAATATGGGCAAACTGCTCCAATTCCCGATTGGAACGCATCAATGCTTGATTTTGACGCAGCAACTTCCGTTGTTGGTGTTGTAGTTGAGTTCTTAACCGACTAATAGTGATTTGATTTTCAATCCGGGCTAGGACTTCGGGCAACTCGAAGGGTTTGGTAATGTAATCGACTCCACCCAATTCGAAGGCTCTGACCTTATCCATCGTCTCGTCCAGAGCGCTAATGAAAATAACTGGAATTTCGCGGGTTAAGGGATCGGCCTTGAGATGTTCACAGACTTCATAACCCGACATTTGCGGCATTTTGATATCTAGTAGGATCAAGTCAGCGCAGCTATTTTGGAGGGTCGTAAGTGCCATCAAACCACTACGGGCACAACGGACAGCGAATCCTTCTTCAGTCAACATGGTAGAAAGAATCCGCAAGTTTTCTGCCGAATCATCCACAATCAAAATATTCAATTGTAATGTCTTGTTCAGAAGAGTCGTCATTATCCCTTTGATCCGGCGACTAGTCTCCAAAAACTAGTCTCCAAAATCCCCCCAGATTAAATCCCCGTAAATTTATCCCTCATTGTATAGGGTTTATCCATTTAATCCGATTTATTTCTGTTAATGCGTCTAGATCCAAAATTCTTCTTGTTTGTGCTTAAGGAGGCAGAGAGAGACGATATTTAGTTGTTAAGATGTAATTAAAGAACGATAGTGTCTCAAAATTTCCATTCTTGAACACTATCGATAAAATACGGTCTTATATTCTATTCGGTTCCACTAGTAAGACCGGGATAGAACTGGTCGCTAAAACAGCCCTAGATACCGACCCTACGAAGACTTGCTGCCAAGGACGATGTCCGCGCTTCCCCATAACAATCTCACTGGCTTGATACTGATGAGCAACCATCAGTATGGCTTCAGAAATGGCACCGTTGACTGTGACAAATTGATGCTGAATATCTAGCATCAATCGTTGAGTTTGGGCTTGTAATGATTCTAGGGATTGAGAAGACTGCTCTTGTAAAACGTGGACTACCACTACCTCGACCTCACTGCGACGGGCAATTTCAGCAGCTTTCATTAGTACAGGAATCGCCAGCTCAGAAGTGTCTACAGCGGCCAATAGCACAACATGATTGTTAACAGTCACTTTGGTAGGGTCTACTGGATCTTGGGTGAGCAGTTTGGGGGCAAAGGTGGGTATAGCCCAAGCCCCCAACGGGGCAGTTACCAATATCGATAGCACTGCAACAGCTAAGATAATCTCGCCCCCCTTTATATTCAGTCCTAAGGGAACCGCTCCAATGGCAGCCTGTACCGTTGCTTTTGCTGAGTTACCAGGGAGGAGGAACAGCCGCTCTTTCCAGGTCCAATTGCTCCTGTAAGTAGATAAGGCCCATCCCAACATGCGGCCCCCTATCAATCCAATGACTAGTAAAAGCAATCCTGGCAAAATTTCTTGACCTAAGACGTTTAATTGAATGCTGGCTCCCATAAGCACAAACAAAATGATTTCTGCGATGCTCCAGAGCGTATTAAAGCCAAGCCGCATTCGTCTGGCCAGAGGTGGGTCAAATTCAATGAGGAATAAACCAAATGCCATTACTGCCAGATAGCCAGAAAAGTAGGGTAGAGATTGGGCACTCACCACTAACAATAAAGCGATGCAGGCCGTGACTAACAATTCATGGGCAAAGGTTTGGACCCAGATTGTTTTTGCCAACAATAATGCTAAGCCTTGGGCTGCGAGATACCCAAACAGTAGTCCTAAACCAATTTGCAAAAGTATCTGTATAGGTAAAAGCTGAATGGGCCAACTGCTTCCGGGTGCTGATGTTAGGAAATTCAGCAATAGGCTAAATACGAGCAAAATTAAAACGTCTGATAAAGCACTCCCGGTCAGAATGGCGTCAGCAATGCCCTTGCTCACTCCCCATCCCAAACTTTTAAGGCGCAGCATTCCAGGGACAATGACAGCAGGGGATTCTGCACTGATGATGCAGCCTAGGAGTAGGCCTGTAGCCCAGTCAAATTGAAACAGGATCATTGCTGATATAGCAATTGCGATCGCTTCACATATTGCAGGTAAAAATCCCAAGCGCAATGCCACGCTACCCTGTTGTTTAAGCTTGTCGCGATCTAGTCCCAGCCCCGCTCGCATCAATATCACCATGACGGCAAGCGTGCGTAATTCCCCTGCGTTCGATAGGACTTCAGGGCTAATACGATTCAGCCCTTCTGGTCCCACAAGAATGCCTACTAGGATCATGCCAATCAGAGCAGGTGCTCCCAAACGGGTTGCTAACTGGCCTGCTGCGAACCCTGTTAGCAAAATCCAGAGTGTACTTTCTAGCATCCCCAGTTCAATTTATTCCTGCTTAACTGGATCACTCTATCATCTTGAACTCTATCCAGTTTCTTCCCCAGATTTTTGCTGCTTATCTTACAGTCCACGCTAGAATGAGTCTAATTTTCGCAGATGAACTGAGCACAGCCAATTCTGAGAATTATTATCTAGGCTAACGGAGTAAAGTGGCAATAAAATCTAATATTAGAGAAATTTGAAGCTTTGCTATGGCAATAGCAGTGTTCTGTATCCCTAGGTTTGACTAAATCTGAAGAAGGGGAGACTGACAGATCAAGATCAAAAACTCAACTCAACCTTAATTCCCGCCAGATTAGGGTTAGGGTAGGTCGTCAGATAGACCTGACTGAGCTGATGTAGGGCTTCAGAGTAGCTAAACGCATCGATCAATTTATCCCAGGTGGGAGTGGTTGTAAATTTAATGCCATTGGCTTTTGCAACTTTGCGACATTCATTATAAGACCCATGTCGACGCAGCAATTCTTGCTTATCCAAGGATTTGGGAGCACTTGCTACTGATGCAGGTGAGGATAGAAGTTTCTCGGGGAGTGCCTGACCGTCATTATCGTTGACGCTTTCTTCGTTAGTGAGTGAAGGAGACGGTGATGGTTTGAGATTAGGTAGTTCTTGACTGAGGGCAGGGTAGGCCATCCCTGTACCCAGTAGACCCATGATTCCCAATCCCGCTGCTTGCAACATCCGCCGTCGGCTAGGAGCAGGGGCTTCAGTCAGTTGATTAACAGCTTCCAGTGCAGCTATGGCAGAAGAATATCGTTGGCGATAGTTTTGACAAACCATCTTGGTAAGAACTTGAGCTAACTCTTCACTAACACTGGTTTTGTGATGCCATAGAAATTCACCCGTATCCGGATCCGTGGGCAAGGCGGTTTTGGTGGGATCAATCCCAGTTAGTCCCCGGAGCGCGATCATACCTACAGCGTAGACATCGCTACTGAACTGGGGTTTACCCAAGAGCTGTTCTGGAGGCATATATCCGTGGGTACCGATGATAGCGGTTTGGGCAGCAGGTTGACGTTTTTTGACCGAGCCGAAATCAATTAAAACAATCCGTTGATCACGCTCCCGTCTGATCAGGTTTTCAGGTTTAATATCTCGGTGAATAACCTGTTTCTGATGTACAAACGCCAACGTATCTAAAATATCTTGTAAAAAAGCCACAACCTTGGCTTCTGTCCAATGCCACCAGGTGAGTTCGCGACTCAGGCCATGGCCTTCAATATATTGCTCGACTAAATAGAATTGCCGTTCTTCTTCAAAAGAGACATACAGCTGGGGAATCCGATCATGACTTCCCAATTTCTTGAGAACATTAACTTCGGTATGGAACAAGCGCCTTGATGTTCTCACCGTAAATGGATCATTAGATTTGGGCTGCAGTTTTTTAATCACGCATCGGCGATTATCTGCACGAGCCAAATCCTTTGCTAAATAGGCTTGGCTGAATCCACCTGATCCGAGGTCTTTGATAATTTTGTAGCGATTGGCTAATGTGCTCATCACCTTGCCTATTTTGGGGTTATTAGTACTTGTAGTTGATTTTGCCAGTGACAGTCTTCGGCTAGAAGAATACTGGCATGACACCGAAAAAAATCAAGATACACTCTAACTCAAATATTGTTCTGGAGTGGCAAGAGCAATATTTATAGAGGTATTTTTGGCTGCAAGCTTAACGTAGGTGTTTACCTACTGGATAGTTTTTCCAAGAAACTTAACAGAATAGGTGAAGAAGTACATCGGAGATTAGAAAAATTTTTGTGCAGCAAATATGCAGCTAAGCCAACATTCAATTGAGTGCAAGCGGCTTTCTCCCATCGCAGATAAGCGCAATTCCAGGAATAAAGAATTAGGGGATGGATTGTATTGAGATGAAGATTGTATAAGACATCGCTATTGATCGTTGTCTTATATCTTGCCTTGAACCCTGTTCTGAAGCGGTAGGCTAAATTGAGGTCAACCAGTCAAAAATCTGTTCCAATTGTTGTAGATTCACGAGTCCATATTGCCACAGGATAATCGGAATCTGAGTTGCTGAACGATTTTCAAACCGCCAGGCTAAGGTCAGAACATCGTCAGAAAGTGCGAGTTCATCCTGAAGATATTGAATGAGTTGAGTTTGTCTGTTCATGACAGAATCTTGCTAAAAGGAACGTTGTGGGAGGGGTGAATGATTCCCATGCTGCCCCCTAAAAAGCTGTATAACTGTGATCCCAAACAAGTGTAGCGGTGATCGTTTCAAAATAATCGAGTGATGACTATCACCAATAGTGATGCCGCGCTGACAGTCAGAAATCTGAATAACATCAACTTTATTGCAGTTGATGGTTTTGCGATGGGTAGCCAGGGCTTGCTATTGGCACCGAATAAGGCGTTATTGATCCAGGATGGTGTCCAAACTGATGAGGAGAGCTATCAAGAGGATTGCACTCCTAAACAGACCCCGATCACATTCGCTAAATGATGGGGGTTATATTCTTCTTCAAATTTGATAAATACGTAGGATTACGGAAGTTATTGGGCATCCTAGAGTGATATGAAGAGGGTGTATCAACATTCATTTTCTCCGTGCATTCTCGGTAAAACCTGGCTGGTGATTGAGCAGATAATCTGATTTTTATAAAAGGAGTCACAGAGATATGCAAAGTGCTCATCTAAATATCTTGATGATCGATGATGATGAGCAGGATGTAGAAATTGTCAGGGAATTACTGAAATTGCATCAGAATTTTCCTCTCGACCTCTTGCATTGTGCAACACCAACTTCAGGTTTGGAACTGCTCCAGTCTGATCCCAATATTGATCTCATTCTGTTAGACCTATGTTGTTCTGAGACAGCAAGTCTAGTCTTTTTTCGCCAAATTCATCAGGCTTTCCCTACCATCCCTTTGGTGATTGTGAGTCCTCATCAGCATGAGGCAATTGCTCTCAAGGCCATGCAGGAAGGTGCCCAAGATTATCTAATCAAGGGGAGATTCACTAGCAGTCATCTGCGACGCTCGATCCACTATGCTCTAGAGCGCCAGAATTTATTGCTTGAACTAGATACTAAAAATCAAATTTTGCAATCTTTGTCGACTGAATTGGACCTCGTTTATCAAACAGTAGAGCAACTCACCACCATTGATGAACTGACCCAGGTTAACAATCGCCGCTGCTTTGATGAAGTCTTTTTAGTGGAATGGAATCGTTTGTGTCGCGAGAATCAGCCTTTGTCTCTAATTATATGCGATATCGATCAGTTCAAAGCGTATAACGAGGCCCATAGCCAGGAGGCGGGGGATAACTGTTTGCGAGCAGTAGCCCAAACGATTGCTAAGGTCGCCAAACGTCCCGCTGATTGCGTCACCCGTTATGGTGGTGACGAGTTTGCTATTATTTTGCCAAATACGGATTTGTCGGGTGCAACGCAGGTGGCTAAAGCGATGCAGGCTGCCATCCTGTCATTAAAGGTGCCCAATAGGGAGTCATCTATCTGCGATCACATAACCCTCAGTTTAGGGGTGGCTAGTCAAGTTCCCGATGAGGATATCGCTCCCTCCTTATTAATTGAGGCGGCTGATCGGGCCTTATATGTGGCCAAGCAGCAGGGACGAGATCGCATCCAGACTCATCAAAAAGATTGCACAACATTAGAGTCAAGACGGACGCTGGAATTGGTCAGTCGCTTACAGCTGGCCCTAAATCAGCAAAAGAAGCAAAGGCGAGGACATCATTCTCGACTAACCCATAGGACGGTTCCTTCACAGTCGTTCCCCTAAGTGATGGTCAGAACTTCCACAAGAGAGCAGCTCCCTTGTCCGATCAGACTCGAACTGGATGAGGTCTCATTTCCTGCATTCTTTTCCCAGACCTCTAATGCTGAAGGAAAGGAGCAGAATTACATTTAGGGAGAGAGCAAAAGTCCTAGAAAGTTTAAGAGATCCTATCTAGAGACAAAAATATACCCTAAATTCTGGATTTATCTAAAGACTGACTTGCATAAAAACTGAGCTGATCTGACCCTTCACTTTTTGGCAATCTAAACTTCATGACAATTGCTTTACAAAGTATGAAGTGTCACGGCATTGTGGGCAACTTAAGGACAGGTAAGGCGAACAAAAACTTGTCTCAATCGTCATTGAATATAGATGGCATCCGTATGATCTTTTAAGTGAAATTTGGTGAGGGGGGTCTTCACCTTTTTCATACGCTACGCCTTCAAAAATATCTAGGAGTTGGACCTCTTTAATCAAGAGTTGTTCTGCTCGGAATTTTGCTCTCCTATTAAATTTTTGGGTTGGTGAACGCCTCGTGCAACAAGGAATGAGTGAGCAGGCTCCTCAGCAGAGCCCCTTAACAACTCCACAACACTGTACTACTGAACAGAGGCACCTTGCCGCCGCCATCGCTCCTTGGATTTTCGCTTCCCTTAAGACCCTCCGCAGTTCTACTCCTATGACTGTAGCGGCGCTGGTTCTGGGATTGGGACTACCAACAGCAATTTTAGTCAGTCTTTTACATCCACAGAGCCCTTTCAAGACCACCTTAAACGTCAAGACTGGAGGCGCAGACATTGCTGAGACTGATCCAGACTTTCCCCAGCCCCAGCTGCCTCAAAAAATTCAGTTTACAAACGATCCTCAATCCCAGAATTCAGAACTCCATGAACAGCCCACTGTTAACACACCTCTGCAGGGGTTTTGCCATCCACTTTGGGGAAAGGGGTGGCTGAGTCAAGGCATTCGAGGGGTCACTCACAATGGCCGTATGGAATATGCCTATGACTACGCAGCCGGAATAGGCACGCCAGTCTATGCCATGCGAGCAGGACGGGTGATTAGTATTCAAGATAAATATCCCGATTGGGGGGGCAACAAGGAGCAGATCCATCGGTTCAATCACGTTTGGTTAGAACATGAGAAGGAATATCGCTCTGCTTATGTGCATCTTCAGCAAGGATTTCGCCAGCGCGTCAACCTCAAAGTTGGTGATGAAGTCAAAGCTGGCCAAATTATTGGCTATAGCGGTAATTCAGGCTGGAGTAGTGGTCCCCATCTCCATGTTGAAGTCCATCGAGCTGAGGAACGCTTCCGGTTTACCCAAACTGTCCCCTTTGCCGTTGCCTCATCTTGCAATCTAGGTCGACAAGTCACGGCTCTCCCCTAAATTAAAAGTCTAAATGGCTGATAGTTGGGGGCTAGTAGTTACAATCGGAGGCTGGCTTTGGCTAATAGTGAGGATCTCTTGTCTGGCCCACTGATCGGCTGCCAAGATATCTTCTAGACTGGGTTGTGAGGTATTTTGAGACTGGAAGCGATCGCAAGCCGTTTCAATCACCCGGGGAATATCCAAAAAGCTGATGTTCTCATCTAAGAAGAGGGCCACCGCCTGTTCATTGGCAGCATTCATCACCGCAGGCATCGATCCGCCCATGCGACCGACATCGTAGGCCAACTGCATACAAGGATATTTTTGGTGATTCGGCTCTCGGAAGGTCAGATCTCCTGATTTCACCAAGTCTAGGGGTTCCCAATCCGTGGCCACCCGCTCTGGCCAGGACAAGGCATAGAGCAAGGGCAGCCGCATATCCGGCCAACCCAGTTGGGCTAAAACTGAGGTATCTTGCAGCTCAATCAACGAGTGGATAATGCTTTGAGGATGGATAACAATATCGATATGGTCATAATCTACACCAAAGAGATAATGGGCTTCGATCACCTCTAGCCCTTTATTCATCAAGGTGGCAGAATCGACGGTAATTTTCCGACCCATGGACCAGTTGGGATGCTTCAAAGCATCAGCAACAGTGACTTCCGGTAATTTCTCAACGGGCCAATCTCGGAAAGCTCCCCCGGATGCAGTCAGGATGATCCGGCGTAGCCCCTCGGCAGGGACACCCTGCAAACATTGAAAAATAGCCGAATGTTCTGAGTCAGCGGGCAAGAGCTTCACCCCATGCTTTTCGACCAGGGGCAGAACAACGGGAGCACCCGCAATCAGGGTTTCTTTATTGGCTAAGGCAATATCTTTCCCGGCTTTAATAGCAGAGATAGTCGGTAAAAGCCCCGCACAGCCCACAATCCCTGTAACCACAGATTCAGCATCACCATAAGCAGCGGCTTCAACCACGCCCGCTTCTCCGGCTAGGAGTTGAGGGGGGGACTCCAGGTCGGCGATGGCTGACTTGAGTTCTGGGAGTTGATTCGGATCTGCGATCGCAACAACCTCAGGACGGAACTGCCGAATTTGCTGCGACAACAGTTCAATATTGCGCCCAGCGGCCATCCCCACAATTCGGAACTGGTCTGGGTATTGGGCCACAATATCCAGAGTTTGGGTACCAATGGAACCTGTTGAGCCGAGAAGGGTGATTGCTTTCACAGTTTCTTAATAATTGCGCGTCTCCCCTATCTTACTAGGTCAATGGACCCTGAACCTAAGGGATTGCTTTCTGGGAGTCGCCCTTATAAACCTGCTGCTTCATCCACAGATAAGGCAGATAGCTTTTCACCTCGCAATTGTTTTAGGCCATCTTGGAGTAAAGCCATGATCACAACCCAGGCAATAAAACCCAGAGCTATATATTTACCGAAAAAGGGCAGTTCGAAGGGACTGTTCCAAACCATATGGAGGACCACCGCCATGCCAAACACTCTCAGAAATCTGGGATTTTGAAGCATCTCAAACCGGAATTTTTGAGTCCCTTTAATCTTCCACAATACTGCGGCACTCATGCCCGTCCAGACAATATGACCAAAGGGAGCCAGTATACCTCGCTGTAAAATCACGTCCAGCATTGCATCTGGATTGGAAGACATTAGTCCAATAAGCAACGCATAACCCGCAGACTCAAAGGCCGCAAAACCTGTACCAACGGCTGCTCCAAACAGTAATCCATTTAAGGAGTACTTATACCTGGGATTATCGACGACCAAGAATAGGGCGAGGAGTTTGCCAGGCTCTTCAGCTATACCAGCAACAGAAGCTCCCAACCAATCCAATGACAATGTAGAACTGACTTCGAACAGAATCAGGGAAAAGATCAAGGAGAGAATACCACCCAAGAAGAGCAGACGAATAACTTGGTAGAGCGACACATTCTTACGAGCATTAGACTCGAAGAAAAAGATCAAGGTAGAAAATGGGATCGCAAAAGACCCAACAATGATCAGGCCAGGAATCAAGTTTGGATTTTGAAATTGCCGCCAGGCGATCACAAATCCAAAGTAAACCACCATAGCTCCCACAAAGGTACGAAAAAACACCCAAGGCTGAGGCCAACGGGTGTCAACCTCTTGAATCGTAGGGGTCGTGAGGGAAGTACCCACTGTAAAATATTCTTCTACCTCATTTTCAGAATGTTTTTTAAAGACCTCTGAGAACATCTCGCTGAAGCTGAAGCCCTCCAGTTTCTCAACACCTGCTGCCCTCGTAATCCGCTCCGCAACGCCTCTCATCACCTCTTGAGAATCGATACCATCACTATTCGGCCTTGGACTTGGCTCTCCAGAGGGTTGTGGCGGGATCGGTTCAGGGGCCAGTGGATCCTTCTCTTCCCCGGAAAATGGTTGCTCACTCACAATATCTACCTTCAAAGCAATGTTGGGTTTAATTCCCTATGCTAGGGCTATATCCTCTGCCAAGTCATCTCCTCACCTGACCTTAGGGGCACGAGACCAACGTCAGTAAAGGGGACTTCATCAGGAATGCGCCAAGTTTTTTTAGTCAAGGTCACTTGATCCGGATTGCGAGGGAGTTGATAAAAATCTGGGCCATAGAAGCTGGCAAAACCTTCCAGTTGATCGAGAGCATTAACGCTTTCAAATGCTTCTGCATATAGCTCGAGGGCATGCAGAGCCGAATAGCAACCGGCACAGCCACAAGACGTTTCTTTGGTATGACGCCCGTGGGGAGCGCTATCAGTGCCGAGAAAAAACTTGGGGTTACCGGATGTTGCTGCTTGCAACAGTGCCAACCGATGCTTTTCACGTTTCAGAATGGGCAGGCAATAAAAATGGGGGCGAAGGCCTCCTTTGAATAGAGCATTACGGCTGAACAATAGATGCTGGGGTGTAATTGTTGCCGCGATCTTGCTGTTGGCATTGAGGACAAACTGTACGGCGTCTGAGGTGGTGATATGTTCAAGTACTATCCGTAGTTTAGGAAATCGCGATATCAGTGGCATCAGGTGTTTCTCGATAAACACTTTCTCGCGGTCGAATACATCAACCTCGGTATTAGTCACTTCTCCATGCAGTAAGAGCGGCATATCTTCCTGTTGCATGGTTGCGAAGATGCGATCGCACTTCCGTATATCTGTCACACCAAGATCCGAATTGGTAGTTGCCCCTGCTGGGTAGTACTTCACCGCCTTGACAAACTTCGATGCTTTCGCCGCAATGATTTCTTCAGGATTCGTGTTGTCCGTCAAATACAGGGTCATCAGAGGTTCGAACTTTTCACCCGCCGGAATCGCTGCCAGGATTCGATCTCGATAAGCCGCAGCATCAGCCACTGAGCGGATTGGGGGCTTCAAGTTGGGCATGACGATGGCGCGGGCAAACTGACGCGCTGAGTGAGGCAAAACCGCTTTGAGGGCTTCGCCATCCCGTAAATGGAGGTGCCAGTCGTCAGGCCGGGTGATGGTGAGTTTTTGCATCTCTCAATCATAAAACCTTAAGGTTTGCTATCTCTTAACGAACCTCAAGGACTAAATCTGCCAAACACTGACTTCAAAAGCTTTGTAGAAAGTACCTGTGGAAATCCCTGGCCCTATGTAAGTCTCTAAAAGGGTCGCACTGTAATGCATCTGTCTACTGAGTTCAGAAAAATTCATGATTTTTGCATATACTCCTCACAGCACTTGGATGCCAGCACCTGTTAGGAACCTTAGCCAAGACACAAAAGCTTGCCCCACTCGATTAGCTGCCAAGTTAGATCCGTAAATGAAAATTTCAGCATTATCATTCAAACTGTCTCGCCATTGGCGAATATCATCGGCATAGGCCCACAGATTAACCTCGCTCAGTAAGGTTGCTCCTATGCGCATTTGGCCAGGTGCTCCCTGACAAACTAGGTGGAGATTGGATAGATTTTGATATCGCGGCAAGAGCGTCTGAAGTTGGGCAATGCCATCCTCCTCAGCCTTGAGAATATGAATGTCCATGCCCAAGAGGTGATTGGGTAGTAAATGCTGGTAATGATGAACAGCTGCATCTACCATCACAATAGATTTTGGCTGTTGGTAGGACTCACTGTGTAAGGAAATCTGATCCGCTACTTGAGTATGCTTAGGCGTAGGTTGCGACATCGTCATCCTCTAGGTTAAACAAGTACAAAACACCAAGGAAAATTATTCAGGCGTTGTCAAGTTCGGCCACTCCTATAGACGGCTAGCTTGGGATTAGTTCCCAATATTGAAGGGCATCCAATTCTTACCTTCTGGCCTTCTGTGAACACCCCTTTTCTGACATAAACCTGAATGGATTCGTATATTCCCTATACGTTTGCTTTGTGACGTTGGATTTAAACCCACCAATCCGACAGACTTGAAAGCTCCTCAACAACACCTTAATCTAAACAGCCATCCGTATCCCCTGCACCGAAACTGTCGGATTCCTAGAATACAGATGGCAATTTTGGGCAACTTGGCTAACCAAACCCATCCCGTTCAGGGCAGCAACTTCTAATCGTTGGCAAGAGCCTAAGGGGTCTCAACTATACCGATATCCACCCAAAATATCGGGAGAGAGTTAACATAGTTGACTTAGAGAGAAACTTTTCCCAAGTCTAGATTTCGCTGAGGACGCTATCAATATCACCCACAAATGTTAGAGTATCGCCACTGCTCAAACTAGCTGTGAGTATGTCATTTCTCAATACATTGGTAGAGATAAAAGTTGCAGAACCAAATTCAAAATCATCAGCTCCATCAACATTCGTAAAAAAGAAGCTTTGGGAAAGGTCATCTTGCACTACAGATTGATCGATGACAAAAAGATCAGCTCCTGTTGTTCCTTCCAAGATACTAGTGTTGGGGCTTGCAATTAGTAGCTCTCCCCTCAGTACATCAGCTTGTAACTGGCCCCGAATCGCGCCTGTGGGCGACCCCTCAGTATGAACATTCCAGTACAGAGGTAACTCTTCAGCACTGTCAGCAGTGCGAATCTCGTCCACAAAGGCATTTAGGGGAATGGCGGCTGGGTCCGTGCTTTCCCAGATACCAGATAGAGTGACCGATCCATTTTGATTTTGGGTGATCTGAAAATCGTCATTATCTTGGTCGTTGACAGATAAATCACCTAAATCAATTAATGCAAAGGCTAAGGGACCGTTCTCTCCTCTAGCAGCATTGTGGATATGGACTTTAGTAACATCATCACTGGTATCGGTAGTAAAGGCAGTCCCGTTACCTATAAACTGGCCAAAATCAAGGCCGAAAACGGTGAGTTCGTAGCTTAAGGCATCTCCAGCCCCATCGAGTTGTAATGCTGAGATTCCTCGAGCATCAGGGTTATTGCTGGCTTCGACTTCCTGGTCGGGCGTGAGCACAGAAGAGATATCGACAGGAGGTTGTATTCCGCTCTCTTGCAACTGACCCCGAATTGCACCTGAGGGCGACCCCTCAGTATGAACATTCCAGTACAGGGGTAGCTCTTCAGCACTGTCAGCAGTGCGAATCTCGTCCACAAAGGCATTTAGGGGAATGGCGGCTGGGTCCGTGCTTTCCCAGATACCAGATAGGGTGACCGATCCATTTTGATTTTGGGTGATCTGAAAATCGTCATTATCTTGGTCGTTGACAGATAGATCACCTAAATCAATTAATGCAAAGGCTAAGGGACCATTCTCTCCTCTAGCAGCGTTGTGGATATGGACTTTAGTGACATCATCACTGGTATCGGTAGTAAAGGCAGTCCCGTTACCTATAAACTGGCCAAAATCAAGGCCGAAAACGGTGAGTTCATAGCTTAAGGCATCTCCAGCCCCATTAAGCTGGAAAACAGACGTTCCCTGGGCATCAAGGTTATTGCTGGCTTCGACTTCCTGGTCGGGTGTAAGAGTAGCCGTCATCCGAGTTGGAGATGAAAGAGGGGGATCGGGTAAATTTGGAGTCTCTATGAGTGAGGTTTGTTCAATAGCCATATCGATGCTATCTGAGTCGAAGGCCAGTTCGCTACTGTCGACGCCTAGGACTGTGGCTCGATCCTGATCACCCCAAATAGTTTCTATTTCAAAGGGTAGATTAATCCCATTAGAAAGAACGTTGGCGTTATCGATAAATGGTACAACAAACCTATTGATTACCTGATCTATGTCTGATAAATCGACTGTCAAAGCATACTCATTACTGGTGAAGAAATCACGAACACGATTGCTGCTGGTATTGGAGAAAGAGATTGACCAATTGTTTTTGCCCTGAAAACTCTCATAATCAACATCCACTTCAGCAGTTAAGACTGATGCTATTTTCGTAGCTATTACCATAACAATGACCTTCTGCAAAAAAAACTAAAACTTTCTGAATGCATATACAAAATGGTTCTAGATGAGATGTCAATGGGGTAAAAAATTGTCAATCCAAACTGTAGTAAACAGAAAAAACGACACCATACAATCGCTGTGGTGCTGACGCTATCGCCATGGTCATATTACTCTATTGCGAGCCTGAAAAAGCCAAGATGAATAACACTACCAAGGCTTAAAAATGAAAGCAACAAAATAATCCTAAAGAATAAAAATATTCATATAGGTATTGTCTGAGAAGAAAATATTGAACTTACTCCATCAAGTAATATCTGCTCAGTGCTCAATGGATATGTTCATCATCAATAGGTGAAGCACTAGACTTTAGCAAACAGTGATGGGCTGTCATGGATGTTAACAACGTGAAGACAGGAGATATGGGAGTTAAGGTCATTGTTCTCCACTTCGCTAATATAAATCAGTATGCTTAAGGTTCAAGTTCGCAAGCAGTGATCGATTTCAGAGGATTAGGTAATGATGATCAAGTCTGAATTAACGACCAAGGCGACGCGCTTGCAGAATCCATTGGGTCACCTCAGCAACCGTTGGACAGAGTGTGTTCTGGCGCAAAGTGGCAACGTGCAGTCGCAAGAGCTGCTTGTGGAGTCGATCCGCTGGCATCTGAGCAAGTTGGGTAGTTGAACCAACACCAGCATGCAGCAACAAGCCACAGTGTTGACTACCCACACCAGGAATCAAAGCCAGTTCAGCCAAAACAGCCCATTTGTTGATGTGCTGTTGATGCAGTTTTAAGTGAGCTGAAAGCTGTTGACGCTGATTTTGGGTTTGGGTTTGTACACAAAGCTGTTGAATTGTCATTATCCCAAACATTTGGAGACCCACTAGATTTTCATGACTCAGTCCTGGCAAGCAAGACAGAGGTTCGAAAGCATATTGAGGAGAAGAAGTCATAGTAAAAAGAGGTGCCCAGTTGCTATAAGCCTCATTGCTTAGGGCTTTATCAATGTATTGAGTTTATGTAGCATGGATCTATTCGATAGCTAGGTCATCTCGTCCCACCTATAATTTAGATGCCCATACGCTATCAGTTTTTAGGTGCTGAGATTGTATTCGGCTGAGACTATAATTCGCTAATTTGGATGTTCCCCCATTAAAGGACTTATCAGCATCATCACCAATGGATCCAAATACCCTAGCTGTCTGGAAAAACTTAGAGACACGACTACAGACTTCTTTTCGAGAAAATATGGTTGATCTCGTATTAGAAATGGCCCGTGATCGCACAACCGAACCGCAGACAATTGCTGATTGGATGGTGACGACCTCCACCTGCATCTGCAATGCTACGTTTGGAGCAGATGATCCAATGCCCTTACTCCTTCTCTACATCAAGGCATTAGAGGTTCAGTATCCTGACACAATGAAACAAATCTACGAAATCTTCAGCAATAGTAACTGGGCGAATCACGTCCTCTCTATCCCCAAAGGGGATGGCCTATCTAGGCTCCTTTGGGCAGCGGGTTCGACCTTTGATAACGGTGAATTTAAACTAATCGATGACGAAATCAATGTCAGCAAAGAAGGCTTGCAACGATTTAAATCGATCTGGAAAACTCCAACTAGAAAGATCAACTATTAGCACTTCATGAGTGTGATTATTACGAGTCTAATCGCAGCATTGAGGGCCACCAACCATCCATTGTGGTCGATTAACCTATTCTCATCCTCGGTGTCAGGGTCGATCCTCCCAACCTGGAACATAGACTCCAGATAACCCCAGGAATTGTATTCCCCGAAGTCTCCCTTAGAGAAACGAGGATCAGTGATGTCTGAAAGAATTGAGTCAAGATCGGAGTCTGTAGACCCAAAAGTTTCCTGAGAATTACGGAAACCAACCTACAACATCCAAAAAATCTCTCCATAGTTATACGGAAAAATCTGTGAAAGCTAGAGAGTTCAGTATTTCTACCGTTAGTTAATCCCTATTGTCTAGGCACTATAGATACTAATCAGCTACCGATGTGAGCTGAGAGAGGACAGTAAGGGAGACTTCCTCATACAGCATCAACTTTCACCCTTGCTTTTTGGGACTTAGCAATCATGTCATCTTCTCTCCAGCAGAAATTTATTCAATTTCTTCAAAACGATTTATCGATTTCAACCGCAGAACTCGATATTGCTTTACGTCGACAAGATCCATTGATGAGCCAACTGCATATAGTGTTATGGCAACATGGTTTGATTAACTTAAACCAACTCAACTCAGTATTTGAGTGGCTGGAACGGGAAACCTCCAATCCTCTTGAAGTAAAAGTAGCCTAAGGCGTTAGGCTGAAGATATTTATAGCCCTGTATGCTGCATAGACGCACCATCTGAATGGATTGACTAGGGTTAGCCACACTCAGCATTGCTTTGCATCAATTGTATGGAAACTACAGCAGATTATCAGTGTGCATACTGCGGAGAATATAACACCACTTTTGTTGACCTCAGCGCCGGGTTTGACCAATCCTATGTAGAAGATTGTCAGGTCTGCTGTCGTCCCAATTTACTATTTGTGCAAATCGATCGCGACAGCCTAGAGATTCAAATTACCACCGAATACAATGGATGATTATCCACCTAGCATCAAAACCATTAGGCTGGGATGAAAACAGTAGCAACGAGAAATACAATTCTCCGCTCCATCAGCCATATCGTTCGTTAAAGCTGGTCACCACACTGCCGGTCAGACTCTCGGAAATGTCAAGAACAGAGCTATGGAAAGTCGCTCTCTTTCGAACAGCAACACATAGCCCATCCCCCAATACTGGAGCAGGACCTCAGGACCTTAAAAGTCCCTTAGGGAAAGTATTCAGTTGCTATCACCGTCTCTCAGAATGGTTGTCAGAGGCTGTGACATCATCTACTATGCCTTAGCTAACTGTTCTGGTTCCAACCAGAAAATTTTACCGAAACCACCAATGTACCGAATACGTACAGGTTTAATTTCATAAAGCTGAAACCCATGGGTATTTTGATAGGCCCTAGATTCAGGAAACTGTTGGAAGTAGTTTTCGTATTTGGCTTCATCCTCCTGGCTATCCAGGGGAGTTGCTCGACCTAAAATACTAGTTCGCCCATGCTTTTGGGGATCTTGAGTCCCATCCTGAATATTTTCCAATACCATCAGGGACACTCGATTGTCCTTGATAATATTTTTTGTATGTTGGGCAATATTACTAATTAAGATCAATGGATGCTTCTCGTCCGTGAGGCTGTAGGGTGTGACTGAACCAAAAGGAAACCCTTCTACATCCACCGAATAAGTGGAAAGAATACCAAAGCTTTGCTGATCAATGAGTTTTATGACTGCTGCTGCTTCTGAAGACATAGGACGAGCTATTTATTACGTGTGCAATCCATTGTCCATCTTAGGCAGTAAAACGGAAAATAACTACTGGTTGCAAACCTACTGTTCTCAACCTCCGCAGAGGTCTCTAGCCCGGCCTAGCACAAATCTAGAGTCATATCCCATGCTGTTAGTCATAGTTTGGACAACAGACTTTTTCGCCAAAGGATATATTTGGTGCATGATATTAAAGGCGAAATTTATCGTTTACGGACATCGTGTTGGTAGTGCTTGAGATTATGTCCGCTCCATGATTTAGCTACAATCGCGATTATGTATACACCTTGGCAATTTTATCTAGGAAACAACCATGACCTTAACAGCTATAGCTGCTATTGTCGGCGGTTTAGTGCTGTTAGTTGTTGGTGCTGAATCACTGGTTCGGGGGGCATCCCGTTTGGCGACCATGGTTGGTCTTTCACCCTTGATTATTGGCCTCACAATTGTCGCCTATGGCACGAGTGCCCCTGAAATGGCTGTTAGTGTGCAGTCTAGCCTGGCAGGCCAGGGCGATATCTCTTTAGGAAATGTGATTGGTAGCAATATCTTCAATATTCTACTGATCCTAGGTATGTCATCCTTAATCACACCCCTCTTGGTGGCTCAGCAATTGGTTCGCCTTGATGTCCCCATTATGATTGGGGTTTCAGCCTTGATGTGGTTGTTTAGCTGGGATGGCAACTTGGGGCGTTCTGATGGCATCATCTTGTTCGTGGGTGGCATCGTCTATACCTTCTTTCTGATTTATCAGGGACGGAAAGAGCACAATGAAGACGTCCAAGCTGAGTATGCCAATGAGTATGGCAAACCACTACAGCGTTCCACCAAGGGTCTATTCGCTAATGTTTGTTTTATTGGTGTCGGGGCGGCATTGTTAATTGCGGGTTCTCATTGGTTAGTTCAAGGATCTGTGAGTGTCGCCCAAGCATGGGGAGTCTCTGAACTTGTGATTGGTTTAACTATTATTTCTGTGGGCACATCTTTACCCGAACTTGTGACGTCTATTGTTGCCAGTTTCAGGGGAGAACGCGATATTGCAGTTGGCAATGTCATTGGTAGCAATATCTTCAACATTCTGACAGCCCTGGGCTTAGCTAGTATGTTGGCTCCCGGCGGCATTAGTGTTTCCAATGCCGCCCGAGCATTTGATATTCCAATCATGATTGCTGCAGCGGTAGCCTGCCTGCCCATTTTCGCCACAGGAAATGTTATTTCCCGATGGGAAGGAGTGCTCTTTCTAATTTATTACATGGCTTACAACAGCTACTTGGTTCTGAACACGATGAACCACGAAGGAATCAGTATATTAACAACTGTTGTAAACACATTTGTTGCTCCGATCACTGTCATCACATTTGCGATTATTGCGATGAGGACAGTCCGTCATCAACGGAGTAAAAAAATATAGACCTTTGCGCTACTTTGTGGTGGCTCCTTGGGTGATGCTGACAAATCCTGCCTTGGCGATCAGGTCTTGCCCCTGTTGAGTTAATAGCATCTGACTGTAAGCTTTCCCAGCTCCCCCTTTATCGTTCTTGTCGCTTCTATAAATCACATATAGCTGATGGGTTAACGGATACTGTTGAGCTGACAAGGCCCCAACGTTGATTTGGTTACGTTGTGACGGACATTGGTTAGAGGCGATATAGGGAGATTGATAGGGGGCTATCGTTTGCTGCGAACTAAGCTCAATAGGTAAAGGTTTAATCGTGCATTGGGGCACAATTTCTGATGCTGAGCCAAAGAAGATACCTCCAGGACTATTGGCTAACCGTCTCAAGGCGACTGTTACATTTTCGAAGTAGTCTAAATTTTCTCCGTAGGATTTATCCTGCATCACCTGTTGCCCAAATAGGTCAATGACGCCCTCTGAACCTGCGGACAGCGCATAGGGTTGGATCTCTAAATCTGGACCGTTGAGTTGTTGCCAGTTAGTAATCTGTCCCTGGTAAATTTTGGCTATTTCTTGCAGGGTTAAATCTTTAATAGGAAGGCTGGGATGCACGGCTATGGCGATGCCATCAATGGCGATAGGGGTTTGTTGAAGTTCAATCCCCTTAGCCTGGGCTTGTTTGATTTCCTCAGGATCTAGTGCTCGGTCAGACTGGACTAAGTCCAACCTGTTTTGAAGCAATAGCTCAATAGCAGTCGTAGAATTTACTTCTTTATCGATAGGTTGAACATAGCTGAGTTGATATTCTCGTCGTTCTGACTGAATTGCAGAATCGACCACTAGCCTAATCGAGGACCAATCCGGGCTACCGCTGTACTTAAATCTCCCTGAGGGTAAACTCTTAATTTGGGCAAAGGTTAACGGTTTGGCAGTTTGGTTAGAGAGGCTATTTTGAGTTTGTTGGGTGAGGGAGGTTGAGGGTTGCAAATTTCGCCACAACCCCAATCCCAATAACCCCAAAGCCCAAAGAAGACTGAGGGTGATGATGCCTGGTAATGCGAGATTGTTACTCTTTTTATTAGTGTTGGGATGGTTCATGATGCTCTTCTGAATAAATCCCAGCGATTTCGAGCAGGGGCAAACATAATTTCTTTCTTTGGATAGTATTATCCTATCTACGTTTGGGGATGTTTCAAGATCAAGCAATCAATACTATACCTCTGAAAAATCTTTACAGTTTGACGGATTTTAGTCCATCTCATCAACGAAGCTGGAGAAAGAGGGGCTGAAAAATGGTCAAATGGTGACTTAAGGCTAAAAAAATAAAATTTTTCCGTATAAATATCTTTCCCCAGGTTGTCCCCAGACTTTCCACAGGTTTTTCGAAGGTTTTCCACAGGCTTGGGCTTGTTTTCCACAGGATATGTATGAGCCTCCAAGCACTTGGCATTTTTCTGGGGATTTTGGGCTTGAAATAGTGCTTTCCCCAGGTATAAATAAACTTATGTAAATAATATGGCTTAAAACCCTTATTAATTCGTTGATTTCTTGATATGCCCTTAACAAATTCTCTTGTGGTTGGCCATTGACAACCCCACCCCTACATAGCGCAAAATGAATCGGCCAAAGTTATTTGAGTGCTCTCGATGTTGTGGGGGCAGGTTTTGTGTACCCAAGTAACGGTTCGTCTATTCTGTACCGACAATATTTGTGACTATGAACGCAACAATAAGCATTCTGGCTGAAATTCCTGAAGAACTGCATCAAACGTTGAAGGGCTATCTGGAATCCCACCCTGACTGGGACCAAGACCGTGTCTTCTCGGCGGCTTTGTCTTTGTTCTTGCTTCAGAATGGAGAAAGTGACCGTCGGGCTGCCCAGGTCTACTTAGATACTCTTTTTCAACGTGCAGCAGGATAAGGTGCGAAGAAAAGTTTGTAACTCCGATCTCATTCTGTTGAGTATATTCTGAGGGAGGTTCTGACTCTAGACTCAGGGATTCTCCCAGCAACAGCGCTGAGGATGTCTTGCATTTATGGACCATAAAATCCATCTGAGATGCTGGAGATTTTAGATTGTTTAACTTGTTCCGGTACAGTTTGCTGAAATAATAAGGGCGATAAGGTCAAACAACCTCTGAGGGTTTTCTCAGCTCAGCTGCAACGCCGGGTCTATATGGGCCTGATTCTCGTCATCTATGGTTAAACTCCGCTCTATCTTTCTTCAGTTATTAGCCAGTATTCTTGCCCTGTTGATCTGTGGGGGAGCTGTTTGGGCTATAGAACCGGACGCTTCGATCGGCACTCCCCAACCTGAACCAGAATTGGGACCAACGTCGGCCCATTTCATTCCCAAGACCACGCCGATCATGATTTCCCTATTGGGGAATTCTAGTCCATTCAGGATGCTGAGTAATGAGGAGCAGGGAGGATCATCCTCATTTGCAGATTTGCCAGCGACTGTGTTGGCTAGTGCAGGAATAGACTATCGCCAGGATATTCGTCCTTGGGTGAGTGATGAGGTCACTTTTGCGGTATCCAATCTTGATCAGGGTCAAAGTGAACCTGGCTATCTGTTGGTGTTAAAAACTCGAGGCTCTAGAGATGCCAATGCTTTTTTGGAGCAGTTTTGGCAAAAACAGGCGGCGGATCAAGGAATTAATTTTGAGCGTTACCAGGGAATCAATATCATCTCCAGTGATGTCTCTCCTGGCCTAGGGCAATCTACAACGACTCAGTTCGCCAGTCTCTTTAAACCCCTCAAATATTTGACAACGGCTACGGTGGATGACCGCTTTGTGCTGGTGTCGAATCAAAGTCAGGTCTTACAGCAGGCCGTTGAAGCATCCAAGGATCCTAGCGCGCAGCTAGCGGAAAGTTCTGAGTATCAAACTGCGATCGCAACTTTTACCCAAAAACAACAATCCGGTATCGCCTACCTCGACTTAGAGCAACTCATACCTGCCCTCTCCGGTAAGTCTGTAGCCACATCCCCCACTTATAAAAGCCTAGGGGTGGTTTTTGGCGAATCTCGGCAAGGCTTATTGGCAGAAACAGCCCTAATTGCCAATCCTGAACGCCAGATGCAGACCGCGACAGTTAGACAGCAGGCCCCCACATCGGCCCTCAACTACTTTCCTGGGAATAGCCCGTTGGTGGTTTCAGGCAAGAATTTAGGAGCACTTTGGACCCAGATCAATCAGGATCTCCAGGGCTATCCCGAAATTAAAGCTTGGGTCAACCAAACCTTAGGAGACTGGGGCAAGACCCGAGGGGTGAATCTGACCAGCAAAATTTTTCCGTGGGTGGATGGGGACTATACCTGGGCACTGTTGCCTGATGCCCTGTCTCCAGTTCTATCGGCTCACCCTGATTCTGGAGCAGATTGGCTGTTTTCCTATGAGCAAACCCAGAGCGATCAGTCTAAACAGTTAGCAGACCATCTCAGTGAATTGGCCACCCAACAAGACCTGGGAACCAGCCCGTTTGAACTAGCCGGGCAGAAGGTATACGCCTGGACCCGGCTCGTGTCCCAAGAACTCGATAGTCGAGGCAGTAATCTCACCTTTAAGACCGAGGTGACGGGAGCCTATGCCAATCTTGACAACCAAAAGGTGTTGGCGAGTTCTCCTGAAGCATTGGGTCTTGCCCTAGAAGCAGGGAATGATGCCTTGAGTAATCAGCGTTCGTTTCAAGATGCGATCGCACCCTTCGATCAACCCAACCAAGGCTTTTTATATCTAGATTGGCCAGTAATGCGACCCATCTTAGAGAAAAACCTGCCTGTAATATCAAAGCTTGAAAAAAATGCTCAAGCCCTGTTTAGCAAACTCCAGTCAGTATCTATCAGTAGTTATGGTGAAACCCCTGAAGTTCAACATAGTCAATGGTATTTACGTTTTGGCTAAGTGTTTGACTTAAGGCCATAGATTGATTGATTCTATGTAAACAGCAGGGTGGATAGAGTGACTTTGCGATCCCGCTAAGCTGGCGATCGTGAGTCAGCGCTTCAGGTTGCCACAGGTTTTGTCACCTGAGTTTGGATTATTTTCACGCTGCGATTTAAACCAATACGACACTGCAAGCCTATAGCAATCCATGGTTGTACCCATAAAGCTGTCACATTTACTACATCACCGATATTCTCTTAGACTTTAAGCTGAGACCGATAAGAGAGTCCTATACTACGGTTATCCGGTGGGGATTAAAAGAATTAAGCGGTAGAATGTTTCTACCGCAAATTGCAGAAGGTTGACATCGGCGTATGGATCCATGCATTGTGACCCCTAGACAACAGCAAACCCTTGATTTAGAACATCTGAATCAAGAATTTGATGCGGCTCATCCTAAGAGCATCTTGGCATGGTGTTTAGACAATATTTCTGAAGGCTTAGTGCAGAGCACAGCCTTCGGAGCCAGCGGCATGGTGATTATGGATCTGCTTTATCAAGATCTCAATCCTGATCCTGCTATCCCTGTGTTATTTCTGGATACCCTCCATCATTTTCCAGAAACCCTTCAACTCGCAGAGACAGCTAAGGGCCATTATCATTTGGACCTGCAAATCTTCCGTCCCCAAGGCGTTGATTCGCGCCTTGAGTTTGCAGAAAAACATGGAGAGAACTTGTGGGAGCAGGATTTAGCACAATTCCACCAGTTAACCAAAGTAGAGCCACTACAGCGAGGGTTACAAACCCTCCAAGTTTCCGCTTGGATTACAGGTCGGCGGCGCGATCAGTCCTCCAGTCGAGCCAAAATGCCCATTTTTGAACAGGATTCTCAAGGACGAGTGAAAGTGAATCCCCTGGCCAACTGGACTTATAAAGAAGTCTGGAACTATCTCGTCGAGCATCATGTTTTGTACAATCCTCTCTACGACCAAGGGTATGCCAGCATTGGTGACGAACCTTTAACCACGATCACGAAAGCTGGGGAAGCAGAAAGAGCAGGTCGCTGGCGCGGAACTGCTAGAACAGAATGCGGCATGCATTCCTAAGCTCCTGACTTAAGGGACTCTATGGCTGCTCCTGACATCAAAGTGACGGTTAAGCTATTTGCTGCTTACCAAGAGGTGGTTGGTTCACCCGAACTTGAGCTGGAATTCCCACCTGGCTCCACCGTGAGCCAAGTGGGTGATTATTTATGGTCACAATATCCAGAGCTTGCCCCCCTGAAGCCAGTGACCAACTTTGGTGTCAATCTAGAATTTGTGCCTGCCCAAACCCCCTTAAAAACGGGGGATGAAGTGGTGTTAATCCCCCCTGTCAGTGGCGGTTAGGGGCGAGTATTTCTAGCCCCTAGCCCATTCAGCTTCGCGCTCTATATAGTACTGAACCATTGGGGTGACATAGGGGGATGGTTCGGATATCGATAAAGCCTTCAAAGCATAGACATGATCAGCCTCTTGATGCTCTAGAGTGGCATGCTTTTCAGGTGAGGTTTGTAAATAAAAGTCAGTGAGCATTTTTACCTCCATGGGGCTACTATTCAGCACAAAATGAAGCTCACCCAAAGCAGTGAGCTGAAATCCAAACAAGCCAGATCTAGTTCCCGTTTTTTAGTTTGGTATCAACATATCTATTGGCAAATCTTGGCAGAAGAGGTCAATAGACATATTTAAAGGGAACCTCACACCTCATAAGCCAGTTTCTGATATGTCCCTGAAGCCACAGAGAAAGTGGACTATATGGCGGGATACGCGGAACTA
>CALDHF010000378.1 GCA_937941595.1 uncultured Acaryochloris sp.
GACGGGTACCCCAGTTGTTACTAGCAACGGCAAAGGGAATCAACCAGGTAAAGTACCAGGCATGAACCACGGGTGATAATAGCAGCAGTGTGCCTAGATAACCCTCGGTAAAAGGGCCTACTTGGGTTGACCGCCAGGTTAAGAATAGCAGTGCGATCGCAAGGGGTATCAACAACACAGCATTATGCCAGTCTGGATTCGTAAGCAGCGATCCGATCGGTAAAAACTCGGCACTACGTCCCTTGGTCACAAAAGACGATCCAGTAGGAATCAGCGGACAGCTAGACAAGGAACAAAAGGGTAAGGCACTCAATAGCATCGGCATCAGGGGCAACAGAACCGAGAGACCAGCCCATGTCCATTCCTGTTTTCTGATGAAGTACCAACCAACAAACACGACGATCGGCAAGGAAATCCATTTAATGGCGATACTCACGCCCAAAAGACCCAGTCCAGTGACCACGGACCGCGCTCGCTGAGGCTGAGTATCTACATACAACCAAGCCCCAACCAATGCCAAGATAAACCAACTATCGTAGTGGCCACCTCCAGCAAAAGAGTAAATCACTAGCGGATTCCACGCATAAATTAAGGTCTGAAGCGGGCCAAACCGACGTTGCAGCAGCCAACATACCCCTAAATCAGCAGCAACAAAGGCAATTTTGAACAAGAGTGTCGAAGTCGCGATTGCTGCCAGTCCCCGAAACCCTAACTGGGTAACAGGCGGATAAATGGCCGACACATCAGCATGATTAATCAGGGACCACCAGTCAGTGCGGAACGGCACAAGTTCTGGTGCCGCTGGTGCCAAGGAAAAAGGACTAATCCCTAGATTTTGGAGACGACCTTCCCAGAGGTAGCGCCAAATATCATTGCCAGGATGCATGGGTAAGAGGATGAATCGAGTTGCGATCGCAACCCCCCAAAACCACATCTGCGACATCCGCGGCAGCACCCAAGACACCACAAACCCCAGGCCCATAACGCTTACCCCTCGCCAAAAAGGCGGCACCATTCCTGGCTGGGTAAAATCGCCATAGGGAACGATCATGACACAGCCTGCCATCAGCAGCATGGCACTCAGCCACAGCCATACAGGGTGTTTGCGCAGCGACGACTTTGCAAAGAGCAACTGAAGGTGCTGACCATAGAGAATAGCCAGGGTACTCAAAATAATGCTACCCGCCTGCACACTGCCCTTAATCGTGCCGCTAATTTTAGAGCGCCCGCCTTGCCGAGGACGATAGCCTTGAGGAATTTCGCAGGTGCGCAATTTTAGTTCGGCCGCCTTGGCCTGCATCTCTACCGTCCAGCCAAAGCCCCGATCTTGCATGTTGAGCTGCTCAAGGCGGTCACGGCGAACCAGGCGCAGGGGACCTAAATCTTGGAAATGATGACCCCAACCCCAGCGAATCAACGTGGTGGCTAAGCCATTCCCCCAGTTTTGTACAGGCGTCATCGCTGATCGACTATCAGAACGGGCACGGCGATTGCCCAGAATTAAATCAAAATCCTGTCGCTGGGCAAAAAACTCAGGCAATACGGACAGCTCATCACTGCCATCGCCATCACAAAAGAGAATCCAGTTAACGTGATCAGGAATATTCTGAAGTCCATGCCAGCAGGCTCGACCATAGCCTGGAATCGGTTCATGGCAGACTTCTGCTCCGGCAGATTGGGCGGTATTGATAGTGCGATCGCAACTGCCATTATCCACCACCCGAATCTGCTGCAAGCCCTGGGCTTGGAGTGATTGAATGACAGTCCCAATCGTTTCCTCTTCATTCAGAACTGGAATGATGACTAGAATGCTATCCAATGCATGCTCAGACAAAGTGATTAGTCTCAAAGAAAGAAAATATGCGGCTCACAACTAGCCTAAGTCTAGTCAAGCGCTGCAAGCTTAATCTCAGAAGTCATTGAAGATGAGATTATTATTAGAATCTCATGAGTTATTCTCATTCCAGTCCAGGTATAGAGTTGCCTGAGATTACACCATTAAACTTTTTCTCTGTGATGGCAACAACCATGATTGCGGAGCACTTAAAAATCTAATGATGAATAGTATGCAAACGAAATCCCTACTTTTTGTTGTTATGCTAGCCGCCTGTACAAACAACGTCACCATACAATCTTCTTCACCACCTCCAGCCAAAGCACCAGAATCTACTTCTAGACCAACACCCAAAAGTTCACCAATCGGTGCAGGAGCTGGCGCACCAGCTCCTGTTAAAGAGACCCAGAACAATCAATCTGCTAATCCATCACAACAATCGTCTTGCAACTATTTTGCTGGTAAAGCTATAGGTAATCAGGTTGTCAACGTAGATACCTGTTCCATAAAGTATCGGAATCCAACAAACGTAAGCTTTATCTACTCTCTTGGCAACGAGCGAATAGAAAGCTCAGCCAATTGCTCAGACTTTAGGTGGACAACCTATCCTGAAAATCAGGTTCATACTCCTCAATCTCGGGCAACCGAGAATATGCTTCATAGGGTATGCCAAGGAGGGTAGAATTTGGCAACAAAATTGCAAGTATTTAGATATCTAACCGCTGATAGATCTGATCTAAATTTTGCAGGTGGCGGTTGGGATCAAAACAGTGGTCCAGTTCCTCAGCCGATAATAGTTTCTGCACCTGTGGATCTTGGCTGAGAGCTGCCTTAAAATTGCCCCCTTCTTTGTTCCAGGCTTGGTGGGCATGGGTTTGGACAACAGCATAGGCATCTTCTCGCACCATGCCTTTATCCACCAACGCTAACAAGACACTCTGACTAAAGATAACCCCTCCATAGAGGTTCATATTCCGAGTCATATTGTCGGGGTAAACCTGTAAATGCTTGACCAAGTCAGTAATTTCCACCAGCATGAAGTGGGTCAAGATGGCTGCATCAGGGATAATCACCCGTTCAGCAGAGCTATGGGAAATATCCCGTTCGTGCCAGAGGGCCACATTTTCTAGACCCGTCATCGCATAGCCACGAATCACGCGAGCCAGCCCCGTTAAACGTTCAGACCGAATCGGATTACGTTTATGGGGCATAGCCGAAGACCCCTTTTGCCCTTTAGAAAAGAACTCTTCTACTTCCAAGACATCGGTACGTTGGAGGTTGCGAATCTCGACAGCAAATCGTTCGATGGAGGCCGCCACCAAAGCCAATGCATTTAAGTAATAGGCGTGGCGATCGCGGGAAATCACCTGAGTGGAAGCTGCTTCCGGCTGCAATCCTAATTTTTGGCAGGTGAGACATTCAATCTGGGGATCAATATTGGCATAGGTGCCCACCGCCCCAGAGATTTGGCCGATAGCGACTTCTTTTTGGGTGGCAACAAGGCGATCGCGATGGCGCATCATCTCTGCCAACCAGCCTGCCAGCTTAAATCCTAAGGTGATCGGTTCAGCATGAATCCCATGACTCCGACCCACCATTACCGTTTGGCGATGCTGCTGAGCTTGGTAGCGAATCGCTTGAATGAGATTTTCGAGCTGGGTCAAGAGAATATCTAGACTAGAGACGAGCTGTAAGGCGATAGCTGTATCCAATACATCGGAACTGGTCATCCCCAAATGGATATACCGACCGGCTTCTCCCACATACTCATTTACATTGGTAAGAAACGCAATCACATCATGCTTGACCTCGGCTTCTATCTCTAGAATCCGCTTAACTTCAAAATTAGCTTTGGCTTTGATCGTCTCTACGGCATCAGCCGGAATCTTTCCCAGTTCTGCTTGGGCCTCACAAACGGCAATT
Source organism: uncultured Acaryochloris sp. (assembly GCA_937941595.1). Lineage (GTDB taxonomy): Bacteria > Cyanobacteriota > Cyanobacteriia > Thermosynechococcales > Thermosynechococcaceae > Acaryochloris. Next base: position 3,758 of record CALDHF010000378.1, read on the forward strand.
TCCACCTGTAACCAGGTTCTGAATTTCTGTTCGTCTGTCCACAGATCGCCCATCTCGGGCAAGGTATACCGTTCGATCAATGTATTGCCTAGATTTCAACTGACCTATTGTACGCTGCCTTGATCTTCTCTAACTGATTTGATGAGCAAAGTGTTGACTATCTTATCCCCCGTTTATATGAAAAACACACCATATAAAGTTAGATTATAAGGTTGGACCAGATCGCCCCCTCCTCAAGCAAGTGTTAAGGCTCTTCCATATCCATCAGCCAGACTAGATAAGCTTTGTATCAGTATTAGGAACATGACTTCGTAAATTCCATCGTCAATTGAAGTCAATTTTAGACTTGAGTTACTAACCCAATCTACGATTCTTTATCTAAAAAATAATTATTTTCTATCCATTAATCTCAAATGATCTAATTATTTAATGACTAATTTTTTCATTTAGATTCATTAGAATGATAGGATTTATACAGACTATTTTTTTACTTTACCTATCATTAAAGATATAACTATATCTCTCTGCGTGGAATGTAGTTATAGAGCTAATGTACCGAGTTACCGTGTAACAAAGGCTCATATTCAGGGATATTTGCAAAGCTATTTTTAAATAAATTTATTTTTGCGGGGGCGAAAATATGACTAGCGCTAGTCTAAGAACTAGATCGGTCGACGTAGATATACTTGGAATCTTACGTCGTGGCCCAATAGAGTGGAATCAGTGGCGACAAGAAAATCTTCTAGTTGCTGTCGACCTTAGCCATGCCCAGTTGGGCATGGCTAAACTTAATGGTTCCAACCTCAATGGTGCCAATCTCTACAAAACTGACCTCAGTAATGCCCAACTCAATAGGGCTGACCTCAGCAATACTCAACTAAGCCAAGCAAATCTTAATAACGCCAGCCTGCAAGGGGTTAATCTCAGTGGTGCGGATCTAAGTAACGCTGACCTCTGCTTAGCTGAGCTCAGAGGCGTAAATTTCAGCAGAGCCGACCTAAACCGTACAAAACTGAATGGAGCTGACCTTAGCCAAGCAAACCTGCGTAAGACTAGTCTGATTCAGGCCAAACTAAACGGAGCCGACCTCAGCCAAGCAAACCTTAGCAGCGCTAACCTTTCTCAAGCAGGTCTTAGCAATGCTAATCTTAGCGAGGCCGATCTGACAGGCACTAATCTCAGTAGGGCCTATCTCAATAATGTCAACTTCAGCGGTACGAAGCTAGGCATTATTAACCTCGTCAAGTACAACTTAGAGGGGGTTTGGAAAGGTCTGAATGCTATTCCTAAACAAGGCTATCGCAACTTTGAAATCAAGATTTTTGATCCTCAGGTCCATCCGGCTACCCTAGAGAATCTACAATCTGCGATAGAGTTATTTGCCTCTACTTTGGGATACGAAATCGTAGCTGCGATCCAGAACGTTGACGTTGTATTCCTCAAAGATATTAGATACAAAATCACACCGCAATCCCTAACCCGAGAGATCAGCAAGGCAGGAATTAAAATCGGTTTCGAACACTATCGCCATCAGAATTCAAAAAAATATCAGACAGGCTCTCTAGAAATAGAGCCCATTAAAAAAACTGCTCAGGCAACCGCTGATCTTCTGAGCACAGTTGAAGCTTTTGACAACATTATTTTATTTCTGGGACAGCTTGTTATCGTTAAATACACAGACCATAAAAGCAAACCTAACCTTTTCGCAAAAACAATTTCTTTGAAATTGCAAAACCAACTAAGCAGTAACCCTACACTGCTTAGCGATCCTCATTTCTTTGTCGATTTTGTAGACAAGAGAGCAAAATTTCTAAACAAGCTAGAGGATCAGAAAATTGTTCGTTCTCAAAAAGCAGCTCTCTGGTAGTCAATACTCATTCTTATTGGCTTGGAACCAAGTCTGGCAATGGCTGAAAGGCTTCGGGGCCATGTTCTTCCTGGCGTTATGGCGCTAAGAGAATTGGGGCAAATGAGTTCCTCAAGAGGATGACTGGGGTTTACAACTCATGCCATCCTTTTGAGGGGTTAAACCCTCGCTCTGTTTTCCACTACCGATTGCATCTCTTGCACCATTGCCGCCAAAGATTCTTCTAGGGTTTGCAGTCGCTGACTTTCTTGCTCAACCTGGATAGTATGGGATTCTTTTTGGGCGACAAGGTTATTCAATTCCCCTTGCCGACGGGCAATATCCTGATTTATCTGCTCAATGACTTCTACTTCGTAGGTATCAAAGCATTTTTGCACCGCTTGCTGGATGGTTGATCCCTGTTCATTAGCTATTTGGGGTAGATACTTGGCAAATTCTTGGCGGGTCTTCGATAAGAATTCCTGACGAACGTATTCAGCCTGACCTGCAACGATTCCAGCTCCGGCTAAAATCACGGCAAAGATACTTAAGGCCATGGATGAAAAGAATAGACCCACCACCTGCAAGACAATCACAATAACCACATAGGCCAGGACCGATTGCATCACTCGCTGCCAAAACTCGTTGAATTGGCCCACCGCACCATTGAGGTTATCAGGAATGGCGTCAAATACATCTTTGAGGGCATCGGTCCAAATTTCTACTTTTTTGGGATTATAACGGTGGCCCGCTGCATAGAAGCGATCGCCCAAGAGTTTATCGTTCATGACTTCAACAACCTGTTCATAGGCAACCCGATAGTCATCGGCAGCATCATTCAGATCAGCAAAGGCTTTACCAATATCTTGTTTGGCCATAAATTCCCAGGCGGCCAGACGATCATTCATATACCGTTCAAAGGCTCGCTTAAAGGTGGTGTAAAACATGGCCCGGTTGTTTTTATCTAAAAACTCCAGAAACTCCAGATCGGGTTGGGATTCAACAAAATCCGTTTCAAAGGTGGCTTCCAGGTTGAGGATATAGGCGCGGAAGGAGTCAGAAATGGCTTGGGCTTGTTGATCGCGAGTTTGGCGGATTTTGGCTTGAAAGGCATCCCGAATAGATTGCAATTGCTCAAACTCAGACTGGATGGAAGTGATTTTTTGTTTGAGAGGGTCTAGGTCTTCGTCCAGAAGAGGAAGGCGGCGGGTCACGGAGGCCCAGACCTGTTGGTGAACGGTACGCGCTTTATGGAGGGCAAAGTCCAATTCTGCCTGGACCCGATCTTGGGCCAGAAACTGACAAAGACTTTCTAGAAAGTCAGGAACACCTGAATTTGCTAGGGTTGCGGGGTCGTTTTGAAGTTGCGATCGCAACGCTTGCAAGCCCGACACTTCAAAAACTCGCTGATCATATTGGGTTGGGCAATAATCTGCCAAATGAGAGCGAAAGGCCTCACGCAGTTTGGCTTCTGCAGTCGCTAAGGCTTCAGCATCTTCAGGGTTAATCAGATTACTCTGAACTTTATCCCAAGCATTAATTAAGAAAAAGAGGGCTAACCCGCGATCTTTGAGGAAGTTCTGCAAATACCGACGTTCATCCAAGGTACAGGGTTGGGTTGCATCTAGAACAAACAGCACAGCATGACAATCCTGCAGGTAGTTGAGTACAAGCTGGTTGCGGGCTTCAGTATCATTCAATCCTGGGGTATCAATCAGCTCCAATCCTTGCTGTAACAGAGGAATGGGATATTCAATTTCGGCATGACTAACGTTGGGGAAGGCTGCTTTATCCTGAGATGCCAGGGCTTTGGCTTCATCTGGATCAATGGTGTAGGTCTGTTTAAACGTCTCCAAATCCAGTTGTTTCGGTGGCGTGTCATCGAGATGATGAATGGTGACTTGCTTGTGGGGACCATATTTGAGCACCGTTAAAACAGCCGTACAGGGGTTGACATCACTCGGCAACAACCGCTCTCCTAACAGAGCATTCAAGAGAGTGCTCTTACCTCGTTTCAGATCTCCTAATACCACCAACCGAAAAGTCCCTTGTTTAAGGGTTCTAGACACATTATTCAGTGTCTCCACCTGCTTCGCCATGCTTAACTGTCCTGAAGCTGTGGCCCCTTCTGTTTCAGCAGTAGCCAAAGTTTCTGCCATAGATCCAAGATGATGGGCCACTTGCTGTCGTAATTGCTGGGCTTGATCAAATTGGGCTCGGGACGTTGCTGACAACTGGGCGAGTTCAAGAGAAGTACTCATAAATGTGGCGCTGGCAATTCAAACGGTATCCCCCCATCATAACTGTCATCAAATGATAGCGAGGCCACCTTATTAGAAGCTGAAGTAATGTTCACCACCGTCATGCACTATACGGAGCAATCAAGTATATATTCTCACAATGATGCAGAGATACTGGCTACTGCACTTGCTCAGAGCGGAAATTTTGGGTAGGCGGACAGTCTCGGAGAGTTCGGAAAACGGGAACGCAGGATTATTGGAGTCGATGGTGCGAGATTGTATCAGAAAACATTATGAAGCGAAGGATGCAGACCAGGCTATTCGAGAATTAAAGAAGACGCTAAACAAGTTGAGAATTATTCCGTTGCGCTGAGCAGAGCTACAATATTTGAGAACGCTGCCCCAGAAACCACCATGAAGGACGCGAAGGGAATGAGTAGCAACCCTGCCTGCTGAATGTGGGTTGTAAGTTGAGATCTTAAAAGCAATCTCAAAGTGTAGATTCAACGACATATTGCAATGTCTTCTACATAGGAAAGTAGATAACTTAGAACGCACGACTCAGCGGTTAAATAATTGACGCCAGAATTCTGCGAAGAGCCGGTAGCTGACCTTCAACACCCATAACACTGTTACCTGGTTCAGAACCAGATCGTCTGAAAGCTAGCCACTGAGCCTTCAAGTCTTTCTACATATAACAATTACGGCCAATGGACACATCCCGACTCGAACGGGAGACCCCCACGATGTCAACGTGGTGCTTTCAGTCCCTGAAATACTTGTGGAGTAAGGTCTTTATCGATCTGTAAAATCATCTGCGGGAACATTGCGGGAACATTCAACTAATTCTGTCCAAATAGACGGTTTAGCCGTTCCCCATCCACCTTCATTCCATTACTAATCGCTTGAAATAGATCTGGCATTTCCTTCAACAAGCTGAAACAGCTCTTCTATGGTCATGACTCCTCCCCCTGAATCAATTCCCGCTGAGCTGCTTCGGTAATGACCCGACGTAACCACGCAGTACGATTAGGCAGCGCTCTAATGATTGCGTCGATGTGAACCGGTAGCTTAACCCCCGTGGCACTGGGTGCCAGCTTCTCAGTTGTATTGTCTGCTCTAGGTC
>CALDHF010000379.1 GCA_937941595.1 uncultured Acaryochloris sp.
GAGGATAAGAACTATGCCTCAGAGAAGAATGCGCAAAAGTAGCCATTGCATGACTCCAGAAAGCAAAATAAGCCAGCTGTTGATCACGTCCAAACAGCTAGCTTAATGGTTTATGTATATTAATTTGGGGCAGGGTGTTTATTTAAGCGGGATAAACACTGACCTTCTTACGGGATTTGCCCTTGCGCTCAAAGGTAACAATCCCATCAACCGTGGCAAATAAAGTGTCATCGCTTCCACGACCGACATTATTTCCAGGATGGAATTTGGTACCCCGCTGGCGGACAATAATGCTGCCAGAGGTGACAACCTCACCACCATAACGCTTGACACCTAACCGCTGAGAGTTAGAGTCGCGTCCGTTGCGGGTACTTCCCGTTCCTTTCTTGTGAGCCATGATATTTAATCCTTTGTGATGATTCTGGGGGGTATATAGGGAGAGTGAAGGGATTGGGTTAAGAGTCAGTGACCACTTCAGCGTCTACCGCGACAGCGTCTCCATCAGTCGTTGATTTCGCTTTCGCTTTCGTTTTCTTGGTGGATTGCTTTTTGGCTTTGGTTTCACCCACTGCTTTGCCATCAAGATGAATGGCATCTACCATTAGCCGAGTTAATTCTTGACGATGGCCCCGCTTCTTGCGCGTTTTTTTCTTGGGCTGCATTTTATAGACGATGATTTTGCGATCGCGACGATGCTGCATCACCGTCACTTCGACCGTTGCTCCCTTAACCAAGGGTTGACCAATAGTGACATCACTGCCGTCATGCACGAGTAAAACTTGATCTATGGACAGCGACGTATCTGGATCATTAGAAAGACGTTCAACATCATAAAATCGACCGGGCTCAACTTTGAGTTGCTTGCCACCCGTTTCAATAATTGCAAAAGCCATTCGATGTAAACCTCAATAAGCCGTACAGGTATCTGATGGTTCGGCAGACAGCCGAAGTTATTCAGAGTTTTAGGCACGAACCTGGTCCGAGCTGAATAAATAGTATGCCAGACATATAGTATTCAAAATTTTAGCGGTAGTTGTCAACCCATCACTTGCCAAATGGGAGTTTAGACAGTCTTAATCTGACATTGAAGCAACATCTGACGGTAAGGGCAACCGTTCCGCATGTCCCCAAAAGGCTTCTAAATCATAGAATTCTCGTTGTTCTGGCATCAGAACATGAGCGATGACATCACCATAGTCTAATAATACCCAGGTGCCTTCGGACTTGCCTTCCTGACGGATAGGCAGTCGCTGGCAAGCTGTTTCAGCGGCCTCTTCCATGGAGTCTGCAATGGCTTTGACTTGGGTACGAGAAAAACCAGTGACAATCACAAAATAGTCAGCAAGATAGGAAACATCTGCAACTTGCAAAATCAAGATGTCACCCCCTTTGCGGTCATCTGCGGCGTCAGCAATGCATAAAGCCAAAGCTTTCGCGGCTGCTTGATGTTCAGGCAAGGGAGGATGATCTTGTGTAGAGTTGCTAGAGGGTTGAGAAATCAAGATATGAGTATTTAGAGGACTATACCTACACCATAGCCCAGGTATTTTGCCTTGGATGTCAAGATTGCTGAACTCTAGGGTAACAAGTTTTTAAGACTGGGTTTGCAGCCATGCCCAATTACGCGTTAAGACCATGCGGGGATGAATCAGGCGTTGGGTTTTGACTAAGTGTTTTAGAGTCAGGTCACAAACTAGGGCGACGCCATGATAGAGATCTTGCTGACTGATATCACGAGCATGATTCAAGTTGGGTCGATCTCCTCGTCCCGGTTCTAAACTATCGGCAATAAACACAGCACAGCTGAGGAGACTCATCTGCGGTTGTCCGAGGGTATGGTTGCTAATCGCTGACACAATTTCTGGATCAGACAGGCCAAACTCTTCTTGGGCAACGATTGCACTGACTTGAGCGTGGAGAAGATGGGGATTTGCCTCATCAATGGGATCAATTGGCAAATGATGAATTCTAGCCAATCGCAATAACCGTTCAGGCTGAAAGTATTTTGCTAAATCATGCATCAATCCCGCTTGGGCGGCTTGGATCTCATTGAGCTGATGCTGCTTTGCCAACGCTTGCGCCATCTTTTCTACTCGTAAGATGTGTTGTAAGCGAGGTTGAGGGACATTGTCGTTCAACCAAGTTAGAATGCTGTCTCTATCCCAGTGGGTGTTGTTTAGAGTGCTCACACTTAATAGCTTTGCAGAAAAGGACTCCGTCTAGCAAGCAGAGGGGGAATGAATGATCATCCGCACCACAGCTTTGTTTGAGATTTTACTGTTTTATGATCGAACCATCCAAAAAAGCCTTGGCAATTCTACCAAGGCTTTTTCTGGTATTAAGAAGCTTACGAAAGGTGTACTGGTTACAATCCCTTCATTGATGAGATCGGCAACCCTGATAACCTAGTGCCAAACCACTCAGCAGTGATTTGTTCACATACTTGGGCTGGAACAAGTAGGAATCTGGCCAATTCATCTAACGAAATTGATCGGGCTGAAGTTTGAGGCCCTTACTTTTGCCTCTGTTTTGTTGCTTGGTGATGGGAACCCCTTTTCGCAATGCTTTGCCAGTGCCGCCATCGGCTGGATCTAAATGGGGTCGAAGATTCATGCCAGCCCGAAATTGATTACTACTGGTGGGTTGACTACGCTTGCCGAAGAGGGACTTGCCAACGTTCACAATCTGACCGAGGGAGTCGTTGCCGCCATTACCCACAAAGGTATTGACGCCTTGCGTGGTTTCGCCACTGTTAGCAATGGTGAGATTTTCGAAGACGGCGTTACGAGTAGTGGTGGGGTCTTGTCCTTGAGGGACGGTAAAGACGATTCGACAGCTTTGATCTGCCTCGGAGGTGGCGCAAACGGTGTTGTAACCATTTTCTGTGGCCGTTTGCAGTTCTAGAAGACCATCCGGACGATACTCTTCTAGACGGCGAGCAATTTCTTGACAGCGCAGTTCTGGTGTCCAACCACCCCCCATTTCTGCCGGAACGGCCCAGGAGAAAGCTTCGTTGGGTCTGCTTTCAGGGTTGTACATGACGGTATATTGACCGCCGGTATACTGACAAAAGAAGCGGGTACTGGCGACAATTCTTTGACCATCATCCCGATCCGAATCCTGAACATCTGCATCAGGGTCATCTGGATCAACGCGCTCGTCGATATCAGGATCAACTTCTGGAATGTCATCGACGGGTCTATTTTGAGCAAGACTGGGTTGTGCTGTACTTAGGGTTGCGATCGCAACCACAAAACCAGTCCAACCCACCATCCGAATTGCTCGGAGAAAAGCGCGTTGATTAACCCTCAAAGTAGCCATAGGAGTACACCTCAAAATTCCTTAAACATGGACGACCCAGCAAACTGGAGTCCAACCCCACTAACTTGGGTAACCTGAACCAATAAGATTACAAAATTGATTCAGCTGTTATAAATGCTGATATATGCCTGTAAGACCGGAAGCAGCGTTCAATGTTCCAAAGAACTCCGAAAAATGTTACAAAACTTTACTAATTATTGTACTTGTCGTATACTACCTGAGAAACATCGCAGCGGAGTAAGGACAGCCCATACATGACGGCAAATGTACAACCCAAGACGGTTCCTTACCATTTCCTCGGCCCTCCTGAAACGTTCAACCCTACCTTGTTGCTGTTCTTTGGTGGACTCACCCTTTTAGTGGGTTCAACCTACGCGCACTACACCTTGGCGCTGCCAGGTTGGTGTTCTTTCGTCGCCAACACCTTAGCCCTGCACTTTGCAGGTACCGTCATCCATGATGCTTGTCATGGCGTGGCTCATCGTAATCGGCTTACTAATGCTGCCTTAGGCCATGGCAGTGCATTGATGTTGGGATTTGCGTTCCCAGTCTTTACGAGGGTTCATCTCCAACACCATGCTGCCGTCAATGACCCCGACAACGATCCAGACCACTACGTGTCAACTGGTGGTCCTTTGTGGCTGATTGCGCCTCGCTTCTTCTACCACGAAGTCTTTTTCTTCCGGCGACGACTCTGGCGTAAATTCGAGCTATTAGAATGGTTTCTGAGCCGAATCTATCTGGTCACCCTAATTGCTTGTGCCTGTAAGTTTGGTTTTATCCACTACGTACTGAACTTTTGGTTTGTACCCGCCCTGATTGTCGGCACCACCTTGGGCTTCTTCTTCGACTATTTCCCCCACCGTCCCTTTCATGAACGGAACCGTTGGCGGAATGCACGGGTCTATGCAAATCCAGTTCTAAACATCTTAATTTTGGGGCAGAACTACCATTTAATTCACCATTTATGGCCTTCTATTCCTTGGTATAAGTGTGAGCCTGCTCACCATGCCGTCAAACCCCTCTTAGATGCCAAAAATTGCCATCAAAAGATCGGCATCTTCCAGAGAAAAGGCTTTCTTGGGTTCATCTATGACTTTTTCCTAGGGGTTCGGTTTGAACATGAGGCCTCATCAGCAGACGCTTTAGAGGATATGGTGCCTGACATCGTCCTGGACTCAACAGATAAAGAACTACAGCTCGTAGAGACAGCGTAGGACAATTTACGTTGCCTCTACGACCCTTGGTATCTCATCATCGTCATCGTCCGAGTCAGCATCCATTAGGCTTAGCAAGACACCAGCGATAGGGATAGACAAGAACAACCCGACTAGGCCTGCCAATCTAGACCCAATCAAAAGTGCAAAAAACAAGATTACGGGATTCATCTGTAATGAATTCTGCATGACTCGAGGCATCAAAATATTTTCCTCAATTTGTTGAAGCAAGATACAGATTACAAGGACTAAGAGCGTTCTTCCTAGTCCCTGGGGAAGCAAAATCAAAGAAATTAGACCAATGCCAATTGTGGCTCCAATCCCTGGAATCATATCGAAAATTCCGGCAACAACTGCCAATATCAAGGGTACGGGAACACCCAAAAATAGAAAGACAAAAAAGCTAGACACGGCGAAGAATAAGGCTAATAAAAATCGTCCCCAGAAAAAGCCCAAGAAATTACGCTTCACCGCGTCCGTAAATCGCTTTCGGGAGGCTTTGGGTAATCCTTTGAGTAGCCATTTCCAGACCCGGCCACCATCTAACAGCATGAAAAAGCTAACGACCGCAATCACAATCAGATCTAATAGATTGCTAAGAACCCCTTGGATAACACCCACGCTAGAGCCAATGCTGTCAATCACCTGATCTCGGAATTTAGCCTCTAACGCTCCAAAATCAATTTGAACATCCCGTTCTGCCAACATTGCTTCGATTTGACGGCTCAGCTTTTCCATAGCATTCAGAAACTCAGTAATGCTGTTAACAAGGTCTTGACCCTGAGATAGAACGGCAAACCCAACCGTAATTAGCAAGCCAAAAAGCAAAATTAGGCCAACCACAAATACTACGGTAGCGGCAACTTCATGGGGTAAAAATCGGCGCAACCACTGCGTGGGATAGTTGAGCAAAAAAGCCAGAATAGCCGCAAAAATAAAGATTAAAAGAATGCCTTGAAAATAATCAAATACCTGAAGCGTTGCCCAACTGGCCCCGAAAAGCAGTAAAAAGCGGACTAAAATGGAGTTCGTTAACCGATTCCAAAAATATTTTCGATAGGGTGCAGGCATAGGAGACCGACAGTCAAACTTACTCAACTATTGCATGATGGCCTGAGCACTCGCGAAATCTTACATAAAGGCATAACTTAGTTGGCCCTGTTTTCTCCAGCCCATATTGCCCGCAAACCTTCGCGATAAGACGGATATAGCAGATTTACACCTAAGTCGGTTTTCATTTTGAGATTACTTACCCGACGGCAGTCTTGCCAAAAAGACTGGGCCATTGGACTCATGGTCGCAGTCTCATAGGGAATCGGAGTAGGGGGAGCCATCCCCAGCAAATCAGCACCTTCTAGCAGCACAGTACTGGGTTCTGAAGGTAGATCATCGGCAACATTATATATAGCGCTGGGTACAGGCTTCTGTATCGAAGACCAAACCGTTTGGACAATATCATCGACATGAATCCGGCTGAATACGTGTCTGGGCTTGATAATATTGCGGGCTGTCCCTGCTCGCAAACGATCGAAAATACTGCGACCTGGTCCATAAATGCCGGGCAATCGAAAAATATGGGTGGGTAAAGAGGATTGGAGAAAACCGTTTTCGGCATTGACTCGATTTTGCGATCGCATCGACGTCGGATTGAGCGGACTGGTTTCATCCACCCAGGCTCCTTGAGCATCCCCATAAACGCCCGTCGTCGAGAGATAGCCAAACCATTGCAGTGAAAGGTCTTCTAAAGTAGGCAACAAATCCTGAATCACCGGGTCATGCCCTTGAGCATCGGGCGGGATAGTACTCAGAACATGGGTAACTCCGGCATAGGTAGCCCTGGGGGGCAAGACCGATGACTGTTGAGGATCGTGGACAAAGGCAAAGGCATTCATCTTTGGCCCGGCCGTTCCCTGGCGATTGGTAACATGAACAGCAATTCCTTTCTGGAGCGAATGCTGCGCCAAACGTGCTCCCGTATAACCACAGCCTAAAATCAGCAGTTTCACACCGACCCTCCTTGACCTAGATAATGAACCTATACCTTGGGGTTGTATCCCTTTGGAGCAACATTCCCATGAATACTTCCCGATTATCCCCAGAAGCGGGAAAAGATCATAGACACTCATTCCGGTTTAAACTCATATCTTAGATTTATGAATTCCTTTGCGTTTACAAAGAAAACTGGGCAAACTAATAGCAAGACTTGAACTTGCACACAAAGATGACTGCAACGATGACTATCGGTGAAATTGTTGAACAGGCGTTGAGAAACGGCTATCTGACTCCAACCATGGAAGCAGAAGTAGGTCGGATTTGCGATAATGCTTCAGAGCTTGCTGTTGAAGAGTATCAATCCCTTGATCGATTGATGGGTGCCCTGCTCACAGGCCAAGTGGTTGCAGTCCCTCGCAAACAATTTATCAATGTCATGGAAGAGCTAGTGCTGACGGAATCGATTACCCGCGTTTCCAAGATTGAAGCCACGAGTGACCACACCTTAGATCTAGGTGATATTGCCGCCTATGCTCTGAATCGACTGCCGCCTCTGTATGCGACAACGGAAGAAGGCGCAACCTACCAACGTCAGCGAGCGAGACAAGAGCTGCTAGACCTGATCATTCAGCAAGTCGAAACCGCTATTTCTCGGAATTTGGATCAGCCAGACTTCTACCCCGATCGGCATGCATTAGAGTCGGATCATCAAAAAGATTTGCTGGGCCAAGTCAGCTCTCTGCTGCAAGCCTATGCACCTGATTATGAGCAGCCAGTCAAAAGCTAAATAAAGATTGCTTTCGGTAATTTTCAGCCGCACACTGCTACGCTAAAACTCTAGAATTAACATCATCAATTCTGGACCCTAGCATCCTCTCGGCAGTTCTGATATGCCCTTAAAAATGAATACTGAACAGCGTTCTCCCATTTGGGTTTACGATACAACGCTGCGAGATGGTGCCCAACGAGAAGGAATCTCCCTCTCCGTTGACGATAAATTAACCATTGCCCGTCAGCTCGACAAACTAGGAATTGCCTTTATCGAAGGGGGCTGGCCTGGAGCCAATCCCAAAGATGAACAGTTTTTTCAGAAGCTGCAGACATCTCCTCTGACTCAAGCTGAAGTAGTTGCCTTTTGTTCCACTCGCCGCCCAGGAACTAAGGCAGAAGAAGATCCCATCTTAAAACCCATCTTGGCCGCCCAGACTCGATGGGTAACTCTTTTTGGCAAATCCTGGGATTTTCACGTCACGGCAGGCCTCAAAACCACTCTGCCTGAGAATTTAGCGATGATTGCTGATTCCATCGACTACCTCTGTCAGCAAGGTCGGCAAGTCATCTATGATGCTGAGCATTGGTTTGATGGATATAAGCACAACCCAGCCTATGCCTTAGAAACCATTCAAGCATCTGTTCAGGCAGGAGCGAAGTGGATTGTTCTATGTGACACCAATGGTGGCACACTTCCCCATGAAGTGACTGAAAGTGTACAAGCGGTACGGCAGGTCATCCAAGATCTTCAGGGTTCTACCCAAATTGGCATTCACACCCATAATGATTCAGGTACGGCGGTTGCAAATGCGCTAGCTGCAGTTCAGCAAGGCGCTGCAATGGTTCAAGGGACGATTAATGGGTATGGTGAACGCTGTGGGAATGCCAATCTTTGTACCTTGATTCCCAACTTGCAATTGAAATTGGGTTATCACTGTGTGGAACCAGAACAGCTTGCCGCACTCACGTCGAGTAGCCGTTTAATTAGTGAGCTAGTGAATCTTGCCCCCGATGAGCATGCGCCATTTGTGGGGTTATCCGCCTTTGCTCATAAAGGGGGCATTCATGTGAGTGCGGTGCAGCGAGATCCCCAAACCTATGAACATATTGAACCTCATACCGTCGGCAATCAACGTCGAATCGTGATTTCTGAGCAGTCTGGCCTGAGTAATGTCTTGGAAAAAGCCAGTCATTGCGGCATCACCCTGGACAAGCAAAATCCTGTCAGTCGTCAACTCCTAGAACAACTTAAGCAGCTTGAACATGAGGGCTACCAATTTGAAGCGGCTGAGGCCAGTTTTGAATTGCTATTGCGACAAGCTCTAGATCAACGGCCTAGCCTATTTGAACTCCATGGGTTTGATGTGCATTGCTATTGCGGCTCCCTGGAAGAACGCCAACAAGGGGGCTTTAATAGTACGGCCCTAGCAACGGTGAAGGTGATTGTTGGCTTTCAGGAGTTTCTAACTGCGGCTGAAGGCAACGGCCCCGTTTCAGCCCTGGATGCAGCCTTGCGTAAGGCATTAGTCGATGTCTATCCCACCATTGCCAAGTTTCAACTGACGGATTATAAAGTTCGAATTCTAGATGGCAAACGAGGCACC
>CALDHF010000380.1 GCA_937941595.1 uncultured Acaryochloris sp.
CGACTTGCTAACCGTTAGAAATATTTTTCCAGAGCAGGAAAAACTCATCACTACTCCATATAGTAGATATTCATAACAAGCAAATAAGTTTGTTCAAAGAACTTTCTTAAGAAGGCTTTCTAGAATCCAGTACAGAAGCAATATACAACCCAATTGAATGTTGTAAATATAAAGCGATTGCCTACTGATGATGAGCAAGAATAAATCACCTGACCAGATAGCTATTATCCATTGTGCAGGAGACTGAGCAAATGTTACCTACAAAACCTACCCCAATGTCTACCCTCGCGATGTTAGTCGCTTTGGGGTTTGTTTCACCTTTAGTCCTGACTAAGTCTCAAGTCGCCACAGCCCAACAAGCACAATCCTCATCTCCCACCACAGTCAGGATCAATAATCAGACCCAGATGGCACCGATAAATCAAGTGCTGAAACAACAATATGAGAAACAATTCCCCAAGCAGACTATCCAACTGAGCCCGCAACAAGACGACTTAACCCTAGAATCACTACAAAGTAAACAGGCTGATTTAGCGGCCATTAGTCGTCTTTTAACAGACGAAGAAAAAGCACAAGGGATGGTCCAAGTCCCAGTGACCCGAGAAAAAATAGCCATCGTCGTAGGAAAAGACAACTCTTTTGCGAAAGGACTAAGCATCGATCAAGTTGTCAAAATCTTCCGAGGAGAGATTACAGATTGGTCACAAGTGGGAGGAGAGCCTGGTCAAATCCGAGTGATTCATCGCCCTATCGCCAGTAACTTGCAAGGGACATTACAAACCTATGATTTATTTCGACAAACTACATTTGAGGCTGGGGGGAATACAGTTCAACTAGACCAAGATAGTGTGGAAACGCTCACAACTGAGTTGGGCTCTGATGGCATTAGTTATGCATTAGCTAGCCAACTAGTAGAGGCTAAAAGCGTTCGTCCTGTCTCTATGTACCAAACCCTACCAAATGACCCGCGGTACCCATTTTCTCAACCCTTTACATATGTTCATCAGGGAGAACCCAATACTGCGACCAAAACCTTTTTAAACTATGTTGATTCTGACCAAGGACAGCAGGCTATTGCTCAAGCCAAAACCCAACCTGCCCTTGCTCGTAACTCTGGTAATGAGTCTTCACCAGATACCAAAGCAGGCCAATCCGATACCACTACATTACCTACTTCGGAATCTTCCAGTAGTAGCGATGCAAAAGGTAGTTCTTCCAGCTCTACGTCTAACCCCAATACGCCAGGAAGCACAACAGAAGAAGCCAGTTCCAATACCGATCAAGACGCCAATGGATTGGGATGGTTACCCATTGGTTTATTGGTATTGGTGTTAGGAGGGATTGGGGGAGGAATTCTCAAAGCAACACTAGGGAAACGCAAGCCTAAAGCACCACCCAGACCTGCACCAAATTATGCTGAGAAAATTAGGCCAACCACCATTCAAGGCACATCAACTCAACTCCAAGAACCTCCAGACAGCCCATCCACAGAACCTCCTATTCAAGAAGAAGGAAATCCTCTTAGCTCTAGCAATATTGCTTTAGGCGCAACTGCTGGAGCTGCAGCCAGCGTGGCAGCCGCAAAACTTAATTCTCCATCTGATGAAACACCAGAAGAAGCCCCATTATCAGAATGGGTTGATATTACTTCTCAGGAATTACAAGCTCAAACTAGAATTCAGAACCCAACAACTGAACTACAGGATACGCCTCCGTTATCGCCAGGCTTAAATACTCCAACACAAGACGTTACCGCAACTCAGCTTCAATCTTTCAATAGGAATGAAACGGTCGACTCAAACCCTACCCAACTCCAAGCTCCAAGTACTCAAGCTCCTGAAGAATCCTGGCTTCAAGATGAAGAACGGGAACAAAATCTAGATTCACACCCAACACAATTTCAAGAACCAAATCCTACCCAACTTCAAGATCCCAAGGAAACCTGGATTCAAGACTCTAGCGCCACGCAATTACAGGATTCAAGTCCAACACAACTCCAAGATCCCAAGGAAACCTGGATTCAAGACTCTAGCGCTACACAATTACAGGATTCAAGTCCAACACAACTTCAAGATCCCAAGGAAACCTGGATTCAAGACTCTAGCGCCACGCAATTACAGGACTCAAGTCCAACTCAACTCCAAGAACCAAACCCCACCCAACTCCAAGATCCCAAGGAAACCTGGATTCAAGACTCTAGCACCACGCAATTACAGGACTCAAGTCCAACTCAACTCCAAGAACCAAACCCCACCCAACTCCAAGATCCCAAGGAAACCTGGATTCAAGATGAAGAAGTGGATCAGACTCTAGATCCTAGTGCTACACAATTACAGGACTCAAGTCCAACACAACTCCAAGATCCAAACCCCACCCAACTCCAAGAACCTGGACAGACTCCGTTACCAGATCCATGGGAGTTACAAGATCCATGGGATACCTAAAACCATAGACCCAAACCTCAAAAAGAGAGTAAGCAAAAGATTTATATATTTAAATAGCATCAGAAAGAGGAATGAGCAACACGAAGCGATGTTATGGGAACTTTGCACTCTAATCCTTCGACAGGAAGCTGATGGATTCTATTTGAGTACTATTTTTCTGGAACGGGTTCTGATACTCTATGCAGAGTTAAAGAACAGGCTATGAATCAGGCAAATGTTTTGATTTATAGCCATGTTTGCAAAATCCACTTTAATGTTTATAGGTTTGAGTTAATCTTGTAAAACTCAATCCTGTAGCTGGGATTTTATAAAACTCTAAGCTTAGGTTTGGGAACAATACTCTTAAGAGTATTCATCGTCATCAATAGGGCGCTGGAGACAACCCCATGCATTACTTATCTCTTCAAAAGTTGACAGCATTCACTATCGCGGCTACATCTTTGGCCACCTCAGTGCCAGCTATGGCAGCAGGTCTGTCTAAAAACTCAGACACTCATTTCTTAGAGAGCAAAAAGATTTCCAAAACCGCTATCGCTGCAAATTTTGGCCAAACGCCCGTCTCCCAGGATAAGTTTGTTGCGGTCGCAGTCCCCCTTGATGCAGGGTATTACAATCTGTTGATTCTAGAACAGGTCTCGAGCAGTAAACAATGCTGGAAAGAACATGGTTCTAGCCCTACTGAAATAGAACCGTTGTTACTCAAATTTGACTTTACGGGTATTTGTGGTCGCAGTACGGATAGCAATGGCTATTCCATTCGGCAGTCAGGTAAAGATCTGGGCTTAGATTATCGACTCACGCTGCGGAAACAGGGAGATGATATTGTCCTGCTGGGGGTACCAAAATCCAGGCAAATTGGACAACCCATGGAACTTGGACGCACTCGCGGCATCCGCTCTGGCTTACTGAAGATTCACCTAAATTCTGGGTGGCGATTTGCGAAACGGACTTACAATGGCAAAACTCTAGGTCATGTTTATCTCAACACCGACCAGTCACAGCCGCCTGCTGTAGCTGGACGTCGTTTACCTCCTCCTAGCTCGTCACCTATTGCTTCTAGGAATAATGATGATAGAGCAGTCGATATTCCTGTTCCTGCTCCCAGAGTAGCGACAGCCTCTCGTTCTGGCTTTGCATATCGGGTGGTGGTCCAACCTCGTAATTCTGGGGAAATGGCCAAAATAAGATCTGTGGTGCCTGGTGCATTCCGGTCTTCTTACCAAGGTCGTTCGGTCATGCAGGTTGGTTTGTTTAATAGTCGATCTAAAGTAAAAGACATTGTCAAGCTGCTGAAGCGGAATGATCTAAAATCTGAGGTCATTGAGAAAGATAGCTCCCGACCCTCCTCTGTGCCTCCATCTTCATTAGCAAGTCGATCGGTTGATATTCCGGTGCCTTCTCCCTCAACTGGACGACGATTTCAAACCGCGGCGCGATCGTCGTCTAGCCAGCTTTATCGAGTAGTGGTTCGACCTCGAAATTCTAAACAAAAATCTAAGATCAAATCTCTGGTTCCCGACTCGTTCCGATCGTCTTATAAAGGCGACTCAGTAATGCAGGTCGGCTTGTTTGATTCACGGTCTAAAAGGGATCGCATGGTCCAACTTATGAAACGCAATGGTTTGAAGCCTAAAGTCATTGAGGAAAGTGGGAAGCGTTTGAGTTTAAGGACTGTTCCTGCCAGTGTAGGATTACTACCTGTACCGGGCTCTCGCATTCCCATAGGTAGAGCAGATAAAGGCTCTGATATCTATAATCTCAAGGCAGGCCTCCCCCCTGCGCCTCCTGCTTCTAGCATTGCCCTAGGATCCCGATATCGGGTGGTTATTTCGACGTTCAATTCTCGTCAAAAGTCCAAGATTAAGGGGTTAGTCCCTGGTGCATTTCGATCGTCGTACAAAGGACGCTCTGTGCTCCAAGTGGGTTCTTTTGCCTCAGTTAAAGATGCTCAAGATAGAATGCAACTGATGCAACGTCATGGCATGAATCCTATTTTGGAGAAAACCCAATAAGTTGTTGCAGCAGACACCATTAATCAGGAGAATACGGTTGTCTAGACTCAAAAATATCGGCTTTCTACTGGTAGCCTTACTTACCAGTCTTATTTTTATCAACCAGCCTGTTGGGGCAGAGACTGTAAAGCCTCCTCCGATGGAGAAGGGGCAGTCTATCCAGCCTTATTTAGACCGCGTCAAAGAAAAGGTGACGACGTTTAAATTAAAAAATGGGTTGAAATTCATTGTCCTGGAACGGCATCAAGCTCCTGTGATTGCGTTTCATACCTATGCTGATGTGGGAGGTGTGAATGAACCGGCAGGGCAAACAGGGGTTGCCCATTATCTAGAGCACCTCGCGTTCAAAGGAACGCGCCAAATTGGGGTCACTGATTATGAGGCTGAAAAACCGCTTTTGGAGCAGCAAGATCAGCTCTTTGAACAGATTCAGGTGGCAAAAGCCAAGCAAGATCAGCAAGCAGTTGAAGCGTTGACTGCTGAGTTCGCAGAAGTCACTCAAAAGGCTGATAGCTTAGTCAAACAAAATGAGATGGGGCAAATTATTAATCAACAGGGCGGGGTGGGTCTGAATGCCACGACGTCTTCTGATGCTACGAGATATTTTTATAGCTTGCCTGCTAATAAGCTAGAACTTTGGATGTCTTTGGAGTCTGAACGGTTTTTAGAACCTGTAATGCGTGAGTTTTACAAGGAAAAAGAGGTCATTCTCGAAGAACGGCGTATGCGGACTGATAATTCTCCCATTGGCAAAATGGTGGAGGTCTTTTTAGGGGAATCCTTTGACGTTCATCCCTATCTACAGCCTGTGATTGGCTATGAAAAAGATTTGCGGAATCTGTCGCGCCAGAATGTTCAGGATTTCTTCGATACTTACTACGGACCGAGCAATTTAACGATTGCGGTGGTGGGTGATGTCAATCCGAAGGAGGTCAAGAAGCTGGCTAAGACCTACTTTGGTCGCTTTAAGTCGAAAGCGCAGCCTCCTGAAGTGAAGCAGGTAGAACCCCCTCAGCAAAAAACGAAATCTGTTACTCTAGAGCTGAAATCTCAGCCTTGGTATTTGGAAGGCTATCACCGCCCTGCCATCAGCGATCCTGACCATGTGGGCTATGAGCTGATTGCGAGTTTACTGAGTGATGGACGCACATCTCGTCTCTATAAGACTTTGGTTGAATCGCAGAAAATTGCCTTGAGTGCAGAGGGTTTTAGTGGTTTTCCTGGCGATAAATATCCCAATCTGATGTTGTTCTACGCTTTGACTGCGCCTGGACATACCGTCGATGAGGTGGCAACATCTCTAACGAGTGAACTGGAACGACTGAAGGCGGAGCGGGTTGATGTTCAAGATTTGGATCGATTAAAGACTCAAGCTCGGGCTGGTTTGTTGCGATCGCTAGATTCCAATAGCGGCATGGCTCGGTTATTGACAGAGTATGACGTGAAAACTGGAGATTGGCGTAATCTATTTAGTGAACTAGAGAAGATTGAAGCCGTTACTCCAGAAGACATTCAGCGCATTGCTCAGGCAACCTTTACCCCTGAAAATCGAACCGTTGGATATATTTTATCCAAGGATAAGTAAAAGGATTTTTCAGCGATACCAACGTTGTCTTCCTACCTAAAATTCGGTATCGCTGGAATACTTTTTACCAGACTGATGACCTTGGGCCTCTCCTATCAACACCCCCCTTTTCTTGCCAGCCCCAATGCTTCAACCCAAGGGTGGATAAGTATTTTCTGGATTTGCAGGCGATAAGGCTTGACCATAATACGTATCCAGAGTTTGTTCGATGGCCCCTAAGATATCTGCTTGTTGCCAACCCTGATAGAGGTGGGCTGCGATCGCACATCCACCTGCCCCCACCCCTTCTTTAACAAACCCTTGTTCAAACGCTCGCAACTGTGGATAGCGAGCAGTTGCAAAGTTCAACTGAGAAGCCACTAACGGCACAGAACCAATTTGCTGAGCCAAGCCGACCGTATCCCCGGACGGATCTTCCACAACCCAGCGAGTTGTCCCCACCACAACATGCTCAGGCTGCCAGGGTAATTTCCAACAACGGGCAATCTGTCTAGCCAGAGCATACACAGCTAACATTTGAGTTCCACCTGCCAACAAAACCCCACCCCGACGACTCGCCGCGATCGTCATCCCCGCCACAAAAATTTGCATCGGATCGCCTACCGCAGCTACCAAAGCCAGGGGATCTTCTATCCAGGCACACTGATGTTGACGTGTCGCTTGCGACAACCCTTGCTGAACCAGATGAGTTTTTTGTTCATGATTACAAATGGGATGACTACTATTCACCTGCCCCGCAGCCTCAAAGTTCAACCCCGTTAAAATCGCTTGGGCAGTAGTCGTTCCGCCCACGACACATTCTGCCAAGATCACATAGCGATTCGACACCGCCAACGTCTTTCCCCACGCCATCCCCGCCATAAATAATCGTTCGACGGTTTGGCGGGGCAACGCTGCCCCCGTACTCAGACATTGAGCGGGTTGCCCCTGTACATCAATCGTGGGCACCGTGGGGATATCCATCAGCCCCGCATTAAAAACCCTGAGGGGAATCTGGAGATGCGTGACCATGGGCCAAGAAATAAAGACCGGAGAGACCCCTTGAGCCAGCAAAGGCAACGGGAAATGAGGATGAGCCTGAGGACCATTAACCAGAAACTCAGCATCTGCTAAAGCCGTCCAGCGACGAGCCATAGGGGTTGCCCCTGCCGTTGAAATATTGGGAATTAAGCCTGTCTCCGTAAATCCTAAAATGCAGGCAAATACAGGCAGACATCCTTGAAAAGTATGCAGCCAGCGATGTCCCTGATCAGGCTGGGTATACACCCGCAACATAGAACAATTACTCGTCTTGATATTCAAGAAACACTTGCAACCACAGAGGTGGATCAGGGATAGCAACACCAATTCGGTCAAACATTAACCAAGCGACTAAATGGACCAACAGTAAGTACAAAGCAGCATTTAACAGAATCAAACCGACCGCAAATAGCTGCACCACAATAATGTCAGGCTGCAACAGCAGCCCCAACTTGATCACCCCCCACTCCAAAAAACCTGTGATTTGGCGATTGATGTAAACCCAAAGATCCGTTCCTAAAAGTAAAGACAGTAACTGGAGTTGAAAAAAAAAGCCAATAGCCATGACGATGATGCTCCACCCCATGGAAACCACCCAACTGGCTTGTCGTTTCCAGAATCGCCCCAGTAGCACCCCGACAAGACCATAGGGCATCAAATACTGAATACTCCGGGGCGGTCCCATTAAAACTGATATCAGCAGCGTCGTCACACCCGCACTCATCCAAGCCGCGCGATTCCCCCATCGCAGATAGAGCAACGCAGTGGGAATAGGGAAAAAAATCCGTAAAAAGGTTCCTAATAGCGGAATCGGGAGATAGGTATAAATCAGCCACGTCAATGCCGTTGCACTAGCCAAGAAAGCCGTTTCCACCATTGGCAATGGTCGTTCTATCGTCTGATGAGCATGAGGTGCAGACATCCTCTGGGGAGACGTTTGACTCTGTTCTTCTGGCTCTTGAGATGGGAAAAAGTCTGACTCATTCATAGCTTCAGTTTAATATGCCCTAGTTAATATGCCCTAGGGCTGCAGTTTGGTGGAATACACCCCGCAAAAAACCAGCCACTACAAGTGGTAGAGGCCGCAACTTCCAATTCAGGGAAAGCGAGACTAAAGAATCAAATCTTCCAAGGCATCAGTATCAATAATGCAGAGGACATCTTGATTCCGTTGAATGAGTCCTTTACTTTCCAGCTTACCCAACTGCCGGGTTACGGTTTCGCGGGCCATGCCGCTCAAACTACTCAGTTCACGATGAGGCAAATTAGGAATTTCAATGCCACCTTCACTCGCCTTTCCCTGCCCCTCAGCCAAGAATAAAAGAATATCCGCTACTCGCGATTGGGCATCCGCTTCCCGTAGTCTCAAACGGCGATTGAGCTGCCGTAAACGCCGCGCCATGAGCTTTGCCAAGCGAATCCCTGCCTGGGGCTGAGTTTGCATCAGATTGACAAAATCAGATGAAGGCATATTAGCAACCGTGGTGGATGTCAGGGTAATCACATCCGTCGATCGCGGAACTTCATCTAAAGGGGCCATTTCCCCAAAAATTTCACCTTTACCGACAATATTTAAGGTGACTTCTTTGCCGTCAATATTGTAGGTTCGGATTTTTACCCATCCACTCAAAATGAAATAAACCGAACTGCCCCAATCATTTTCCAAAAGAATCACCCGATTCGCGGGGTGTTCTCGTGTCACTACTTGAGCAACAGCCTGATCAACCACCTGATCGGTTAAACCAGCGAAGAAAGGTGTAGAACGAAGTAGAGATTCTAGTTTATCGTCACGAGCACTGTGCCGATCATCCATAGAAATAACTGGGGGGCGAATAAGACTGCATCAAACAGGAGTGAAGCACAATTCCAAGCTTGAAGCAACCATAACAAACAAACCTCTCGATTAGAGAAAATCTTGCAAGAAAGTTGCAGACAATTTAGATTATGCGTTAGATTTCTTAATAATATTACGCCAATTTCGAGACTTAACCTATCTAACTTCTCTCTGTATCAGGCATTTCCCTGAAAACTGCTAGCTGCGATAGCCCGTTTGAGTTAACTTCCAAAGCTCAGCTAACAAATAACGATAACCCTCGTAAAACTTGTCTAGATTTCATTACTCTCAGGTCGTCGACCGTGATACCTTAAAAGCTGGTGCGCTTTGTAAAAGAGACTTTTTCAAAAAGCTTTTGCATAAGAAAGTAGCTAGATTATTCGGCTGTGCAATCTATTTATCTGAACACTCACCCAGATCTTCTACGGCATGATGCCTGCAAGATCAAGTACTGTTCTCAGTTTGAGAGGCTTATCGATAGAAACGCAGCGAGGGGAAACAGCAGGGTAGCGTGACGGCAATATCTTGAACCTTGAAAGTCGAGACTTCCGTTCACTCCGAATCTAGTGTCCTTTTATTCCGTTTGACTCATATATCAATCTTCTGGAGGTATTCTCAATGTCAATCCGCCTATATGTCGGCAATTTACCCAAAGAGTTAGACAAGGACGAGCTGGCTGCGTTATTTACCGGAGAGGTGGGTGATTTATCATCCACGAAAGTGGTCACTGATCGCAAAACGGGTAAGTGCCGTGGATTTGGGTTTGTCACCGTGGAAACAGACGAACAAGCTGATCAAATCATTGCCAAGTTAAACGGGTATATGTTCAAAGATAATGCCTTGAAGATTGAAAAAGCGTTACCTAAAAGTAAGGAGAGCACGGGTGACACGGGTGGGAATAACACCCCC
>CALDHF010000381.1 GCA_937941595.1 uncultured Acaryochloris sp.
GTTTTCCTCGAAGAAAGCTTGCTATTGTTGGTTTTTGAATCCAGCAAGTTGGCCTATTCGGGGAATTCTGTATTGATAACAGTGGATTCCCATGCCTTACACCCTTGGGTCATGGGGATGTCCCTTTGAAATTTATAGAAACTAACGCAGAACTGTTGCTACATTAAACATAGACAGGGAAAATCTTGAAGTGGATCTTGATTCCACTTTTCATGTTTTTTTCAATCTATTTTTTTAATGCCACGTCATTGAGCATTCCGTAAACCTATCTAGCGAAAAGTAAGGCACCCTCTGCAATGCAGGACCAACAGATTATCAATCCGATTTCACAATCTCAGCTCCCTCAAGAGCTATCTGAGAATGTAATCTTGTCCTCCATGAGTGACCTATATGACTGGGCAAGACTGTCTAGCCTATGGCCTCTAATGTACGGGACTGCTTGCTGTTTTATTGAAATTGCGGCCATGATTGGCTCTCGTTTTGACTTCGATCGCTTTGGACTAGTCCCTCGATCAAGCCCTCGACAAGCAGATTTGATCATTACCGCAGGCACTGTGACCATGAAAATGGCACCTGCGTTGGTTCGGCTTTATGAGCAAATGCCTGACCCCAAATATGTGATTGCCATGGGAGCTTGTACGATTACAGGCGGCATGTTCAGTAGTGACTCTACAACTGCGGTTAGAGGCGTCGACAAACTCATTCCTGTCGATGTTTATCTACCCGGCTGCCCCCCTCGCCCTGAGGCAGTAATGGATGCCATTATTAAGCTGCGCAAAAAAATTGCGAATGAGGATGTGCGGGAGCGCGGCAATTTGATGCAAACGCACCGCTATTACAGCACAACCCATCAAATGAAGGTTGTTCCACCTATCCATACAGGTGTTTATTTAGAAGCTGCGACTCGCAAAGCTCCCCCAGCAGTGTTAACAGCAGGTGTCGGCGAAGATGTGACACCTGCATTACAAGTGGCTGAACCCGAAAAAGAAGAAGCCTAGAATCTGGCCTTATTAGCAATATTAGCCTAAATCCATCCGCCAATGTTGGCCTGTCCTGGAGCCAGCAAAACTATTTCAGTGAAGCATTATCATGACCAGTGATCTGGAATCTCAGTTAAAACAGCTTCAAGAAGAGGCTGCAAAGGCAATCTCAGTTTCTGATAGCCTTGATGCCTTAGAAACACTGCGGGTAAGCTATCTGGGTAAAAAAGGTCAGCTCTCCCAAATCCTCAAAGGTATGGGCAAACTAGAGGCATCCGAGCGACCCAAAATCGGTGGGCTTGCGAACCAGGTCAAAGAAGTATTGCAGTATGGCTTAGAACAGAAACGGTCTGACCTGAATCAAGCTGCCATTGCCACCCAACTGACAGCAGAGACCTTGGATGTCACCATGCCAGGGACCTTTATGCCTCAAGGCCATATTCATCCTTTGAATAGCACCATCGACAAGGCCTTGGATATTTTCGTAGGTTTGGGGTATACCATTGCCCAAGGCCCCGAGATGGAAACGGATTACTACAATTTTGAAGCTCTGAATACCCCTCCCGATCATCCAGCTCGGGATATGCAAGATACGTTTTATCTGCCGGATGGCAATTTACTGCGGACCCATACCTCTGCAGTTCAGATTCACTATATGGAGGATCATGAACCGCCGATTCGAATTGCAGCACCCGGACGTTGTTATCGCCGGGATACAGAAGACGCGACCCATGCAGCGGTGTTTCATCAAATAGAAATTTTGGCCGTAGATAAGGGGCTCACCTTTACAGATCTCAAAGGCACGATCAAGGTGTTTATTGAGCAGATGTTTGGGGATGTTCCCATTCGTTTTCGAGCCAGCTACTTCCCGTTTACCGAGCCTTCAGCTGAAGTTGATGTGCAGTGGAAAGGTCGCTGGTTAGAAGTCTTAGGCTGCGGCATGGTGGATCCAAATGTGCTAAAAAATGTGGGTTACGATCCTGAGATTTATACCGGTTTTGCCGCAGGTTTTGGTGTCGAGCGATTTGCGATGGTACTTCACCAAATTGACGATATTCGACGGCTGTATACCAGCGATTTACGTTTCTTGCGGCAGTTCTAAAGGTTGTTCGAGAGCCGTAGGTAAGACACGGATTAGCAGAGCCATAAGTGCTGGTAAAGCTTAGAGGCGAAATTCAACCCAAATAGAACAGACTCAAAAAAAATTGTGAGATGAAACCGCTCAAAATGCACTTACCCAGATTAAATTGGATGTTTCAGCAATTTCTCTCATAACTGTACTTGTGTCATCTTCCGAACCGCCATTCCCCGTATTCGACAGATCAAAGTTTACGTCCCCTTTGAAAATTGGCTCATTTGCTGTTAAGAGTCGGGTGTTGCAATCGCCTTTATCAGGTGTCACTGATCTAGTTTTTCGTCGTTTGGTCCGTCAGTATGCACCTGACTCCATGCTGTATACCGAGATGGTTCATGCCAGTCAGGTCTGCCATGCCCAGGAATTGTCTAAAGTCATGGATGTAGATTTAGATGAGCAGCCGATTAGTGTCCAACTCTTTGATTGCCGTCCCCATTTCCTAGCTGAAGCTGCTCAAATGGCAGTTCAGGAAGGAGCAGACACCATTGATGTCAATATGGGCTGTCCGGTGAATAAAATCACGAAAAAAGGCGGCGGGTCTTCCCTACTGCGAGATCCAGAAACGGCTGAAGCGATTGTTAGAGCTGTTGTGGCTGCAGTGCCTGTCCCAGTAACCGTTAAGACTCGCTTGGGCTGGAATGATGACGAAATTAATATTCTAGAGTTTGCCCAACGGATGCAAGAGGCTGGGGCGCAGATGATTACGGTGCATGGCCGTACGCGTGCCCAAGGATACAATGGTCCAGCCCGATGGCAATGGATTCGAAAAGTGAAAGATCATCTGTCCATCCCCGTCATCGCTAATGGCGATATTGTATCTGTGGAATCAGCGATTGCCTGTCTGGAAGCAACGGGAGCAGATGGTGTGATGTGTTCACGGGGGACCTTAGGATATCCCTATCTGGTAGGAGAAATCGATCATTTTTTAAAAACGGGCCAACACCGACCTCCGCCGACAATCATTGAGCGATTGCACTGTGCCCGCGAGCATTTGCAGGGCCTATGGGACTACAAAGGGATGAAGGGAATTCATCAAGCTCGCAAGCATATGACCTGGTATGTCAAAGGGTTTTCTGGAGCCGCAGAACTGAGGGATCATCTGTGTCGAATTAATAGTCTGGAGGAAGGACTGAAGCTGCTTGATCAAACCATTGACGGTAATCCCAACCAACAGACTTAACATGGTTCCCTAAAATGAAAGAATAGAGATGAGCCAGGAATGATCCCTGCCAACGATGCATCAATGGGCAACCACGACCTTTG
>CALDHF010000382.1 GCA_937941595.1 uncultured Acaryochloris sp.
AATGTCAGACTTGATTCTGGCTAGGGTTAAGTGCTTGTAATACTCCATTTTTATCGACATTCATCATGGGTGAACCACACTCAAATCGGACCAGCTCATGGGTGCGAGGGTGGTTAAATTGCAGAGAAAAGGCATGTAGAGAATATCCACAATCTCCTGGCACAGGCAGAGACGTTGTCTCCTTAGCAGACTGGGGGCGTCCTCCCGAGACATACAACGGATCACCGATTAAGGGATACCCCACCACCGCCAGATGAATTCGAATCTGATGGGGCCGTCCTGTCCATATTGTCACTTCTAGTAAGGTCGAATCCTGACGGCGCTCTAACACTTCGCAAGAACTATGAGCAGTTCGTCCTGTAGGTGAAGCTGCATACACATATCCCAAACCAGGATAAGGAACTTTACCAATCCTATGGGTGATTTCAAACCGATCGGCTAAAGGGGAGTTGACTCGTTCTGGTCCCACTAAGGCTCGATACACTTTATGAATGCGTCGTTCTCTCATTTGCCGACTGAGATCGGACCGAGCCTGTTGCGATCGCGCCATCAGTATCACTCCCGATGTGCCTCGCCCTAACCGATGAATAGGAATAGGCGTTTCCTGGGGAAATCGTTTCTGCAATTGATGTAACAAGGTATGTTCTAGAAATCCCCCCCCCGGGAGCACCGGTAATCCTGATGGTTTATCAATCACCAACACATCAGCATCTTCATAAAGAACGCCAAAGGATAAGGGGACCTCTGGTTCCTGCCAGGGCGGACGATTATAGGCGAGCTGCTGTCCGATTAACAATCGTGTAGTCGGCAATACCCGTTGCCCCTCTATTTGAACTTGCCCCATCTCAATCCGCTCTTGCCATTCAGTCTGACTAGAATGTTGATATCGCTGGGTATAAAAATCTAGGAGGGTCAGTCCCGCTCCAGCCTGATCCACTTGATTGTGATAGGTCCATCCTTGATTCATCACGCAATACCGAGAAGTTGCTTCTGGTTGCAAGCACCACACCATTGAGAACAAAGGCAGTGAATCGATACACTTAAAGCACAAATTTTTTCTGGAGACGCAGTGCGCCAACTTAAGTTTCTACCGTGGCAAATCCTAATTAATGCTGCTCTGGTCACCCTAATATTGGTTACTTGTATTGACTATGGGTTGACCTTAATTTTACCCCTAGCTTCCCAAGAGCAGTTAATACAGATGACAGTATCCCCATTGAGGTTGTTATACTTTACGGCCATAGATGCAGGCATCGGCGTTATTAGTGTCTGGATTTTAGAAAGGCTCAAGGGACGACAAGTCTTAATTAATTTGTCTATTTTATGGGCTTTAATTCTTTGCTTGTTGTTGGCACTACAACTCAAATCTTTTCTCCCCATTCCAGGAATATTCTTAGGTCGGTATTATCAATTTTCTCTAGTGGGTATTCTTCTAGGAGTATTTGGTAGAGGTCGTCGCTATTATCGACAATGATGTCTTAAATAACAAAATTCCTCAGCAATACATTACCTATTCCAAGATTTTCTTGAATTATTTGCAGATAAAATTCAATGTCTTTCACTAAAAAAAAACAATTAAAGCTAGACTAGCTTGGGTTAAAAATTTAGTTTTTATTCTATAAACTTGACTAAATATTATGTTTCAGAAGAGATATAAGAACTATCCAAGTAATTTATCATTTTATTAAATAATATTGTTGTTAGTTCAGCTATTTTGATTCGAGCAAATTCAATAGATATTTACCTCACTATTATGCATACACTCTGCAAATTGATTTTAGGTAGCGTAATCGCTACTTTTACGCTGCCTGCAAACGCTGCTACCCTCTCATCCGAATCATTTACAGGGACTTTAAATAGCGACGATAGTGTCTCGTTATTCAATTTTACGGTTGATACTCCTGCTCGGGTAGGGATCAGGACTTTATCCTATGGCGGTGGTTTATTGGCGGATGGAACTGACATTCCACATGGCGGGTTTGACCCAATTTTGACCTTGTTTGATAGCAACAATACATTTCTTGGCTTCAATGATGACCGAGGGGGCAGATCCGATCCGACAATAGGTTCAGCCTATGATTCTCGAATCGTTCGATCCCTCAATCCAGGCACGTACACTGTTGCCGTCAGCCAATTTAACAATTTTCATAATGAATCCAATGGCAACACCCCCTTAGCTGGATTCCATCGTCAAGGAGAACCAAATTTTACTGCCAGTGATTTTGGCTGTTCAGCAGGACAGTTTTGTAATGCCGATGGGGACTCGCGCACCAATAGGTGGGTAGCCGAGGTTCCAGAACCTTCAACTATCCTAGGATCTGGCTTGATATTGGGGTTGCTGGGGTTATTTAGACGTTGGAAAGGTCAGCATAGCGATAGCATTAAGGCCCACTGAGCAGAATGTTTTCTCGATGTCGCACACTGGTGATGGCCACTTCCCAAGGCAAAGTAAAAGACTGAAATGACTCAGGTGAAATTCGGTCTTTATCTAGATCTATGACCACAGCTTGTAAAATCACAAACAAGCTCTGCCTCAACTGATTAAGCTGCTCTAGATCTTGGGTCTTCTGAATCATTTCAATGAGTTCTAAGAGTTGCAGATTATACATATCTGCCCGATTTTTTTGCTTCCCAATTAGCCACAGCCGGAGTTGCCAAAGTCCTGAAGCCACCAAAACCCCCAAGGACAAAAGTAGCCCCATCAGTTCAGCATATTGCACCAAAAAATTGGGTTGATTCTTATTGTAAAAACGCTCAGCCCCTGGATGCATCGGCCAACCGAAGATATTTTGAGCCTCTGGGCACTCAATGGCAAATGCAGGCGGATACTCGGCCACTAATTCCATCTTCCGGTCATGAAGAACCCGAGTAATAGCATTGATAACATCTTCGTTCACTTGCTGATGGGAAATGAGTAGAGCCCGTACAGCCACCCCCTTCAAATCTTGAGCGGGGGTGGGGCGGATGCCATCATAAGTGCCTTGGGGGATAGATGCATCTTCAAGGGCAGGATAAATTAATTGCAAGGCCCCGGTTTGCTCAATGGGAAGTAAGCGAATAGTAGGTGAATCCAACAACTCACGGAGTGCTATATTCCCCGGGTGAATCACTTGAAACAAAGCATCCGTTTTACCATTTTGAAACTGCTGATAAGCCATAGTTGTTGAAGCAAAAGACTGTAGATCTTTCGGTTCAAAGCCATAATGCTGGGCAATGGGTCTAAACAGTTGATATGCCCCACTTCCTTTGGGCGGTATGGCAATCTGCTTGCCCCGTAAATCAGCCATCTTGTCGACACCAGACTGAGTGTTAACCAGCATATGCGCCACTTCGGGGAACAGTAAGGCAATTCCTTGGGCAGACTTTTGTACGGATGAATCACCTTGAATTAAGGCCAACTGAGCCGTATTCTTTTCGATTAGCCTTAAGTTCTGGGACGATCCAGATGTAGTGATCACCTTGATCTGAATCCGGGGATAATGACGGGCAACTACTGTAGCTAAGGCCTTGCCGAAGGCATAGTATTCACCAGACGAACTAGCAGTCGCTAATGTCAAGACATGAATCCGCCGATGCTCTCGCCATAAATGCATGGAAAATCCCCCTGCGGCCAGTAGGCTCAGCAGCAATATTGAAAAGGTAATATGACCGCGGTTCATGGGATGAGGATAGAGAATATGGCAATGCTAGTCCCTGCTAGTAATATATAGAGCGTTAGTTAACAACTTGGCAATGTCTAAACGAAAATGGCGACTCAGCAAGAAAAACAGTCGGTGGCTGTTCATTGCTGCCATTGGGATTGCAATTGTCCTGTCCCTCGTCTTTGCAAAGTTGCCTGTAATTGTAGATAAGCGCTTCAATCCTGTCATTCATCCGCCACCATACCCAGTTGCACCCTCAGTGACTCAAGTCCACAACAATTTATTGATAGCCGATCTCCATGCTGATTCTTTGCTGTGGGGTCGAGACTTAAGCCAACGCCATCAACGAGGACATGTCGATTTACCCCGATTGCAGGAGGCCAATGTTGCGATACAAGTCTTCACGGTTGTGACTAAAGTTCCTAGCAATCTCAAACTGGAGCAAAACAACCCTAATTCAGACGACATCATCAAATTAGCCTTGGTTCAGCGTTGGCCGATGGCGACCTGGAACAGTTTGTTGGCGCGGGCGTTGTACCAAGCTGAGCAGCTCCAGCAACTGGCTCGATCCCACAATCAATTTCGGCTCCTAAAAACTCAAGCAGACTTGCAAACCTTTATGGAGGATCGGCAACAGCAGCCCCAGTTAACCGCTGGCATTCTAGGCTTAGAGGGTGCTCATGCCTTGACTGGTCGGTTAGAGAATGTAGAGCGGCTCTATGAAGCGGGATTTAGAATGTTGGGTCTGGCCCATTTCTTTGATACAGAAGTCGGTGGATCAGCCCATGGGATGGAGCAGGGAGGGCTAACAGATTTAGGGCGTCAGGTGGTTTTGAAGGCACAAAACCTGCATATGCTTTTGGATTTAGCCCATTCTTCGGCAACAGTCATTGATGAAGTAGTGGCTCTTAGCACCCAGCCAGTAGTGGTCTCCCATACGGGGGTGAAAGGAACTTGTGATAATGCCCGTAATCTCTCCGATCAGCAGATCCAGGCGATTGCGAGAACAGGGGGTGTCATTAGCATTGGGTTTTGGCCCACAGCGGTTTGTGGTGAGAATGCAACTGCAATTGTCCGTGCTATTCGCTATGTTGCTGATCTAGTAGGGGTTGAGCATGTAAGCTTGGGGTCCGATTTTGATGGTGCAGTCAGCGCCCCATTTGATGTGACCGGATTACCTTTGATTACAGCTGCCCTGCAAGAGGATGGATTCTCATCTGAAGCAATTAGCCAAATTATGGGACTCAACACATTACGCGTTCTAGAAACCGTTTTCTCCTCAAGAGCTTGAGGCAGCGTTTATACAACGGCAATCCCCCCTAATGACTTTGAATTAATGCATATTAGTGATCTGCGCTTGTCTGTGTCTGGCTAATCTCCAAAGAAGCATTGAATGCAAATACCCGTATTCAGCAGCAAGCAGCCAACAGTCTGCTAATACGATGGATCTGCGTGATTCGAAAATTAGCAACAGGTCTAAAATAGTCTATGAACGGGCAATTTTTAGCGCTTGTTGGAGACGCTTGAGATCTTCACCCCGCTGATGGAGCAACAACCAAGATGCCATCAAATCGGGGCCATGCATATCACCCGTTAGTGCTGCCCTTAGCGATCGCATTACCAATCCCTTCTTAAGTTTATTTTCCTTCACTGTTGTATTGATAAAAGATTTTGCCATATCAGCTGACAACTCAGATTCAGACGATGGAGAAAGCTGATCGATAATGCCTTGCAAGGCTACCTCTACCCCATCTTGACTCAACTGTTTTCGGGCATCATCAGTCCAGACTAACTCCCGCGTAAATAGAAACTGAGTCATCTCAGCAGCA
>CALDHF010000383.1 GCA_937941595.1 uncultured Acaryochloris sp.
GTTGTTAATGACATCTGTCTCGTCAAAAGAGAATAACGCCCAAACCTTACGCTAAACATCCTTAAATGTGGCTAGGGGAGGTTGATTCTAGGGTTAAGTCTCCCTATAAATCTGAGCCTCCAAGTATATTTTATAGATGTGAGGACGTTTTCTAGTGAGAGGTGTTTGGGTGTTATTCGTTTAAAGATATTTCTGTCAGTATTTAATCCAATCCACGATCCGTTGGGATCGAAAAGCCCTAAGTCCAAACTAGGAACTTAGGGCTTAATGCTGTTCTAATGACTTAACTTAGAACTTAAAGGTTGTCCGAACAACGGGAACAAAAATTGGGTCATTTGATGAAGTATTGTTCGCATTGAAAATAACAATTAATCCAGGAGAGATTTTAATATTGTCATTGACTTGGAATTGGTACTGAGCCTCAGCTGTAATGTTGGGATTGTTCCCATCATCAATACCGAGATTGCCACTATCAATGATAAAAGGCTGCTGACCCACAGAGAGCGATCCTCTGCTCCCCTCAAGGAGTAAATCAGGGAAAATCAGGTTTGCCGCCCAGTTCAATAGTTTAACTTCAGAGTTGGCTACCGCAGGATCACGAGCGAGCGTTAGGCCACCCCAACCAGAAACATGGAATCCATCCGTGACCTTGGCATTGAAAGACAGTCCAAAGTTATCGGTTGTTGTATCGACGGCCCCAAAGGGAGAAGAAGTATCGAAACCATTAGTAGTTGGCGCATCTCCAGTATCTTGTGTAATGTCAGCACCAGCTTTATATTCGCTGCGAGCATATTGGATGCCGATACCAATATCATCCGTGGGGTTAAAACCTAGTTGAGCCATAACACCATACTGCCCCCCTGCCAACAGCCCGCCATTGCCATCCGCACCCGCAACAGCCTCATCAGCATCATCAGCGGCATACATCACTGATAGCTCAACCTTATCTGTGACGTCATAGACGGCACTGAATGTGGTTCCACCTGGCGCACGATAGACGACTGGATTAACGCGGAAGAATCGTGATAAGGCACCGCTACCACTGCTCTTGAGGAACGGGTTAAAAGTATTGACGTCATCCTTGTAATCACCACCCACTACAGCGATTTTGAGGGTTAGATCGTCAATCGGCTTAAACCTATAGTTCAATTCGTCCAGAATGACAGTGTTGCCTTCAGGATCATTTTCGTCGAAACCAAACCTGGCCAGACTCGTTCCTGCGGAACCAAATTCATCCAATTCGGGAATATTAGCTGCTTCTAGACGAACTCGAAGCCTATCTTCACCACTGAAGCTGGTATCAAAATTGAGGCGAGTTCGATAACCCAAGAAGAAACGATCTTCAACTACGGCACCATTGTCGGTGGTGTTACCAGTATCAGTATCTACACCCAGGACACTATCTAACGGATCGTTATCTCCATCAAATACGAAGGCAGACCCTAATACCACTTCACCATTGAGTTTGGTCGTAGTGGAAAATTGCTGCGCTTCGACGGTCGCTACACGTGCTTCCAATCCATCCACTCGACCCCGGAGGGTTGCCAACTCAGCCGCAAACTCATCTTGAAGGGCTTTGAGGGCATCCAGGTCTTCTTTCGTCGCAAAGCGATTGCTCAGGTTATCTAAACAAGCATTAACAAGAGCAGCGGCCTCTCGGCGAGACATGGCTCGATCAGGACGAAACGTACCGTTGGGGTAACCCGCTACACAGCCATAACGCTCTACTAGGGATTGAATGGCTTGAAAAGCCCAATCATCGGGTTGCACATCTGAAAGCTGAGAAACAGAGGTTACCTGGTTTAAGCTGTCCTCTTCTGACTCATTCATTAAGTCTGAAACAGACGTCGTTGGCACATCGGCCTCAGCTAAAATTAACGACTGGGAAACGTCACTTAGCTCAGTTTCTATCGAAGTGTTAGAAACTGTTTCCGGTAGAACTTCAGCAGACTCTATAGACTCGGCTGCGATCGCAGAAGTCGGCAGCAGAAGAGCCAATCCCAATAAAGCAGGGTTAATAATACCCAGCTTGCGCAAAATCATAGACATCAATCAAAATCTCCTCACACTAAAATCAGGAAATGCTATATGCCATAAGTTTATTTGCAATTGAATGTGATCAAAAATCTCCTAACAAACTTTATTAATCACAACAACCTAGTAATCAAAAAAAAGGTTAATCGCACTGACCAGACTACCATGATCATTGATTAGAGACGTTAATATTTCGATCCAGATAATCAACCAAAATCTACACCAGCAATCAATACCATCAGAGAAAAGCCAAACACAACAAAGACAAGGTTAAGAAAGTTCCAGCAGCACCACCAAAATGCCACTCTTTTCATGGGATGAGCACTCTAGCGATCCAGCCCTTAACAGCTAGTAGTCGATCAGATGAGTTGCCTAGATCTATACCTAAATGCTTAAGTATGAACAGGATTGATCTCCAAAGTCTTACTCACTGAATCTATCAAGTCAAAAGTCTATCCCTCAATACAGGTTCCTAGACAAGAGTAGCTGAGAGATAAGTTGACTGATTATTAAGTAGTAAAACGTCAAGGTCTTACTAATAACAAAAACAGCCACAGTAATATCAAGGCTATTATTCTCTGAAATTCAAATAATTATCATACTAGGTGCGTTGTCAAGATCCTGATAGATCTAGACTCATATCTTGCTTCCAGATGACAGGAAATTTGCGAAAGGTTAACGACGAATCTCGAGAACGCAAAGCGTACCCCTTTTTCGCATAAAATTTGGGTATCTTTGGATTGATGAGGGTTTTATGGCCCACCCTAGATTACAAGAACTGACCCAACAACTCCATAGCGATAATGTGCGCGATCGCATCTTGGCATTGGTGGCCCTGAGAAGTTTACCCACTTCAGACGCGTTTCCCCTAATTAAGCCCATGCTCTATGACGGGTATTTGCCAGTGCGATCGATGGCCATCCGTTCCCTGGTCAATCATCCCTCAGCAGAATCCGTATCACTACTCGTCAAACTGCTGGAAGATTCGAGTTATGAGATTCGGGCAGGCGCCGCAGGTGCATTAGGTGACCTAGGAGATCATCAGGCAGTTCAACCCCTGACCAGGGCTTTTTTAGAAGATACGGAATGGCTAGTGCGCTTTAGTGCTGCGGTTTCCTTAGGCAATCTCAAAGATCCTCGGGCCTATGAGGTGCTTGTAAATGCTCTTAAACATCCAGAAGTGATCGTGCAACAAGCTGCGATCGCAGCCCTCGGCGAAATCAAAGCCATTGATGCAATTGATACCCTATTGAATTTTGTGCAATCTGAAGATTGGCTGGTCCGTCAATGCCTAGCAGAAGCATTAGGGAATTTACCCAGTCCCAAAAGTATCTCAGCACTAAAATACTTGGCAAAAGACGATCACCCCCAGGTTGCAGCAACAGCAGCCACCATTTTAGGGCGAATGCATGGGTCGTAAGATTGCCATCACTGGCGTTACCCAAGGTCTAGGACAAGCCCTAACTGTTGGATTTATCCATGCCGGACATACGGTCTGGGGATGTGGTCGATCCACAGACGCCATAAATAAGATGGCTCAATCCTATGAGCCCCCTCATGACTTTGCGGTGGTAGACATTAGTCAGGCTCAGCAAGTTCATACCTGGGCCGAGCAGTTGCTTAAGACCTATGGTCCCCCCGATATTGTCATCAACAATGCCGGGTTAATCAATGCGGTAGCCCCTTTATGGGAAATTTCCGAACGATCCGTTAGCGGTGTCATCGATGTCAACATTAAGGGTGTCATCCATGTCATCCGTAGTTTTATGCCCAGCATGATGTCCGCAAAGCAGGGCATAATCGTCAACTTCAGTTCTGGATGGGGGCGGTCCACATCCCCAGGCGTTGCCCCCTACTGTGCCTCCAAATGGGCCATTGAAGGCTTAACCCAAGCCTTAGCCCAGGAAGTCCCGTCAGGAATAGCTACGGTGGCTTTGAACCCTGGCATTATCCATACTGACATGTTAGAAACTTGCTTCGGAGAGGAAGCCCATCACTACCCTGCTCCCACAGATTGGGCACAACAAGCCGTTCCCTATATCCTCAGTCTGTCTGGGAAAGATAATGGTCGAGCGCTGACGGTGCCTCTGCCATAAGCCAATCACAGGGAGATAGCGATCTTCTTCCTTATCAGCATCAGAGTCATCCTAGGTCAAGACTGAAATATCTAAGTTCATTAAAGCCAGGACCAGTTGCTGCAAACTGACGGTCGATAGATCGGACAGGTTATAGCTTTGTTGAACATTGGCATACTGATGTTTCATGGAACGGCAATAGGCCGGATCGTAATGTTGTTCTAGCAGCGACCGCACCAAGTCTGACCACTGATCGCCATCAATTAACTGATGCCAGTCCTGGATTTGAGCCTTACTATAACTACGCTGTAGCTGATTCAATTTGTCCTTTAGTAAACCAGGATTCTGGGTGAAATGGTCGTAGTGAGCCAGCAACCATGCCACCCGACTCATCATCGGCGCTTGGACCTCGACACCAGGGGCCGCTTTCATCTGTTTCCACAAAGCCTGGGGCACATAGCATTCACCAATTTTGCTACTTTCAGCTTCAACCCAAACAGGACGGTCTGGGTCAAAGGCCTGAAGCTGGATTAACAACTTTGATTCAAATAGTTTTTGGGAGGGCTGCCCTGATGTTTCGGCAGCTCCCAATAAAGAACCCCGATGATTGGCTACCCCTTCTAAGTCTAGAACTTGCACCTGTTTATGGGCTAAGGCCTGCAATATCTCGGTTTTGGCCGTTCCTGTTAGCCCACACAATACACGATACGAAAAGTGATACGGTAACTGCTCTAGTTGCTTACGGACATAGGTACGATAAGTCTTGTAACCTCCTGTCAGCAAGGTTGTTCTCCATCCCACCTGCGTCAATACCAGGGCCATACTGTGCGATCGCTGTCCCCCTCGCCAACAATAGATGAGCGGGTGATACGCCTTCGGTTTATCCGCAAAGTGATGCCCTAAGTGATAGGCAAGATTTTGGGACACAAGGGCTGCCCCCTGTTTGCGAGCCATAAACGCAGAGACCTGCTTATAAGTCGTACCTACTTCAGCCCGTTCCTGATTGTTGAGGACCGGAAGATTAATCGCACCGGGCAGGTGATCTTCAGCATATTCCGCGGGCGATCGCACATCGATCACTTCACTATAGATATCTAACGAGAGATCCTGGGTTGCTTGGGGGGTCAGGGGCATCCAATCAGGGCTATCTAAGGAGTTGTGGGAAACGTCTTTCTAAACTCATCCAGCAGATCATCCATCTCTTCTAAAGCCTGATTAACATCTATTCTCAACGTTCCTAAATCAGGTTGATCTAATAGCTGAACGAGCAATCCCCGCTTGGTTTCCAGTAAGGCAATCCGATCTCGCATTATTTGAATATCCACAGGGTTCACCCTAACAGCAATTTACAGCTTACAAAAGACTCAACAATTCTAACAACCAGATTTAAGGTTGCTTCAATAAAGCCCAGGCCAATCCATAGAAATTGACAGCCAATCACTGATTGGGCAATCCCGATCACAAGCCGTCACCTTCCTCATATGGTTTCTAGAACTCAACGCAAACAGCTAGGAATTCGGCCGTCATTACCAACAAATCAGACATACGTCTTTATGGTAACGTTGGATTCAAGCACGTTGATGTCGCAGTACCTTATAAAAAAAATTCTCAGACTGGACATCGAATAAATCTCAAAAACGTTGCTGTAAACTCGAGAACTTTCGGGATCATGGTAACTAGCAACAGGAAGACTACCCGTCTTGGAGATGCTCTACAGGGGAAGGTGAGGCCTAGTCGTAG
>CALDHF010000384.1 GCA_937941595.1 uncultured Acaryochloris sp.
TTACTGTACCAGAGACATCCCCATCCGCCACCCCTAAAGCCTTTGCGACTAACCTGTTTAACCATTGGGGAATTGGCAAAAAAGGGCAGGACAATGGTGTTTTATTCCTGATTTCTAAAGGCGATCGCCGGGTCGAGATTGAGACAGGTTAAGGAGTTGAAGCTATTTTGCCCGATGCCAAAGTCGGACAAATTATTGATAACCACATTCTGCCCAAATTCAAAACTGGCAACTTTGACCAGGGAGCAACCACGGGTACCCAGCTGCTCATCAAACATCTCAAATCCGACACACCTATCCCAGTGTCAAGTCCAACCCGTAATCAGCCTGTTGTAAAACTCCTCGATACAGATCAAGACCAGCCTGATTTCTCCTGGGTTTTTGGTGCACTGGGTATTAGCGGATTATGGGGTAGCATGGGTCTCCTTATGTATATCTTTAGGAGAAAAGGGGTAGTTCTGAGTCCAGGTAAGCGTTCACGGGTATCCCGTGAAAAATATAGCTACGACTTGGATGGGCGACTGCCTCGCTGTGCCCACTGCAAAAAAAACCTCAACAAAGTTGACTCAAAAACGCTAGCTACCCATCTAGGAGCAACCGAAAAAGTAGCTAAAAAGCTTGGTAGCGTCAAATTTGTGGGTTGGCAATGTCCAACATCTTGCCAAAAGGATACTGCCAAGGATGTCCATGGGCGAGCCTATATTTGGAATTCCATGTCATTCCGAGAATGTCCTGCGTGTAAAGAGTTTACCGTCAAACGGTCCTGCGAGATTCTGGAAGAAGCAACCGAGGATCAGCCTGGCAAACACCATGTCACGGAAACCTGTGAATGTTGTGACCATTGCCAAGAATACGAAGAAAAAATCCCTCGTTTAAGACCTGTTAGTTCTGGTCAGGGTAGTGGTAGTTCATCATACGGGGGAAATTATGCCGGGTATGGTGGTGGTTTCGGCGGCGGCTCTGGCGGCGGCGGTGGCTCTAGCGGGGGCGGTGGATTTAGGGGTGGCGGTGCAGGGGGAAGTTGGTAAATCGTTGCTCCCGGTTCGCAGAAGGGACTCGCTGAGGAACAGTCCAACAGCACGTAATGTTTTGAAGACCAGTAGTCACCCACCCTCCTGATCTTCAAAACCATTGTTTCTAATCTCCCAGACTATCTGAGGTCAAAGCGATCAAGGTTCATCACCTTGTCCCATGCCGCCACAAAATCATGGACAAATCTCTGTTGAGAATCTTCACATCCATAGACTTCCGCAAGGGCCCGAAGCTGAGAATTTGAACCAAAGATGAGGTCAACACGAGTTCCTGTCCACCTGAGTTCACCCGTTGCCCGATCGCGGCCTTCGAACATATCTTCAGCATCAGATGCTGCTTTCCAGGTGACGCCCATATCAAGCAAGTTCAAAAAGAAGTCATTGGTGAGACTTTCGGGCCGCTGGGTAAAGACACCCTGTTGAGCCTGGCCAACGTTGGTATTCAAGACGCGCAGACCACCTACAAGCACCGTCATTTCCGGAGCAGTCAGCGTCAGTAACTGGGCCCGATCCACTAGTAACTCTTCTGTAGAGACAGCATGTTTGCCCTTGAGGTAGTTGCGGAACCCGTCTGCAGTAGGTTCAAGGACCGCAAAGGAGGCCACATCTGTTTGGGCTTGGGATGCATCCGTGCGCCCGGGTTTGAAGGGAACTTTGACATCGTACCAACCGGCATTTTTTGCTGCTTGCTCAACACCTGCACACCCCCCTAAAACGATCATATCCGCAAGGGAAACTCGCTTGCCGCCAGTCTGGGAGTGATTAAAGGTCGTTTGGATGGCTTCTAAGGTCTGTAGCACCGTCGCCAATTGGGCGGGCTGATTGACTGCCCAATCTTTTTGCGGTGCCAGACGAATACGGGCTCCGTTAGCTCCTCCCCGTTTATCAGACCCCCGGAAGGTTGATGCTGATGCCCAGGCCACCGAAACTAGTTGAGAGATCGATAGACTCGAAGCGAGGATCTGGCTTTTAAGGGTGGTGATATCCTGCTCATCAATCAGCTCATGAGTGACTGCAGGAATAGGGTCCTGCCATAGAAGTTCTTCTGCAGGAACCTCTGGACCCAGATAGCGGGAGCGAGGTCCCATATCACGGTGCGTCAACTTGAACCAAGCTCTGGCAAAAGCATCAGCAAACTGGTCTGGGTTCTGGAAGAAGCGGCGGGAAATAGGTTCATAGGTAGCGTCCATGCGCATAGCCATATCTGCGGTCGTCATGATTGGAGCATGCCGCTTCGATGGATCGTGGGCATCAGGCACCATATTCGCCCCTGCTCCCCCCTGGGGTACCCACTGATTTGCACCAGCAGGACTTTTAGTCAGTTCCCACTCATAGTTGAATAGGTTTTCAAAGTAGTTGTTGTCCCATTTCACCGGATTGTTGGTCCATGCTCCTTCAATGCCACTGGTGATGGTGTGAACGCCTTTACCGGTCCCAAAGCTGTTCTTCCAGCCGAGACATTGGTCTTCAATGCTGGCCCCCTCAGGTTCGGGACCCACATGGGCATCATCGCCAGCGCCGTGGCATTTACCAAAGGTGTGCCCCCCGGCTGTGAGAGCAACGGTTTCTTCGTCGTTCATGGCCATGCGCCCGAAAGTTTCACGAATGTCTCGGCCCGAAGCGACCGGATCAGGATGGCCGTTTGGACCTTCTGG
This sequence comes from uncultured Acaryochloris sp., assembly GCA_937941595.1. Classification (GTDB taxonomy): domain Bacteria; phylum Cyanobacteriota; class Cyanobacteriia; order Thermosynechococcales; family Thermosynechococcaceae; genus Acaryochloris. The sequence goes on from CALDHF010000384.1 coordinate 2,687, forward strand.
ATTGACGTAAATGAGCCCCATCTGGACGGCACCCAGCGGATTTTCCAGCTCGCGGTCACCAGTGTAGCGCTTGTCGCCCAGCCATTCGGCTTCAGCCCCCCAATAAATATCTTCTTCAGGTTCCCAAATATCTTCGCGTCCGCCCGCAAAGCCGAAGGTCTTGAATCCCATCGATTCTAAGGCGCAGTTGCCGGCAAGAATAATCAGGTCAGCCCAAGAGATTTTCTTGCCATATTTCTGCTTGATGGGCCAAAGTAGCATACGCGCTTTATCGAGATTGGCGTTGTCGGGCCAACTGTTGATTGGTGCAAACCTTTGGTTGCCAGTGCCAGCACCGCCACGGCCGTCACCAATGCGATAGGTTCCAGCACTGTGCCAAGCCATACGGATAAAGAGCGGCCCATAGTGACCATAGTCGGCTGGCCACCAATCCTGAGAGGTGCGCATCAGCTCGAAAATATCTTGCTTCAGAGCCTCTAAGTCGAGGCTGTTGAATGCCTCAGCGTAATTGAACGCCTCGCCCATGGGATTGGACTGGGGGGAGTGCTGGTGGAGGATATTCAGGTTCAACTGATTGGGCCACCAGTCTCGGTTTGCTGTGCCACTACCGGCTGTGAATTTCAGAGATCCGTCCATAAAAGGGCATCCGCTTGTGCTACTCATAGTCTCTCCTCTCGGGGTTTGTGGTGTAGATTTTTCGATATGTTGTTGGGGGTGCAAACCCATAAGATCTTCTGTAGATGGTTGTGGGTTGCCAACGCTGGAGTTTTTACCCTGGGATTGGCTTATCACAGATCCAAATCTGGAAAAGAGTATCAGCAAACGTTCAATAACAGCCATACTGTCCTCTCTATGGGCTTGCAAATTTTTATAACTATGTTGATTAACTTCTGTTGCCTTATCTAAGAGTAATTCTTATCTAGAAATAATTAAATAAGAATAATTACTTAATTATTTAACTAAATTAGATATGCAGATGATTTTTAGATGAGGATCTTGGGCGTACTATAGTCGCTCTATAGAGCCAGCTATCTCTCGCATCAAGATTTTGCTCCCTATATTCTGCTCTTTCGAGAAGCCAAAAAATAATTGGGCCTATAATTTCTTATTGGCAAGGCTTCTAAAGATTCAACATTTTTGGAGTGACTAATCTTAAATTCTCATTAGCAACACTTTATTGAGAATTTAATAGTCTATAATCGCTGCGATTCTCATTGGTTCGCTCTAATTTTTTTTGAACCTTTGGATCGGCGGAATGTGGCTTACACAGATCTGTTGAAGGATTGATGGCTGTGACAAGGATTGCCCAAAATCTCAAGTAGAAAGCTTGGGGTAACACCTTGAAGATTTGCGGTCTATGCAGTTTATGTGAGTTTTCAGATGCCCTTATCAGTCAGGGCACTCAGTTGCTTGATCTCATCTATTGAAAACTCATCCAAGGCATTTCAGCTTGATCTGAAATGGTAAGTAAATACTCTAAAAACGTTTCGGCCACTACCGAGAGATGTTTGCCAGATAAATAGGCAACAGACCACTGCTGTTCAATCGGGAAATGCTCAATATCTAGAATCGCTAAATCCGTATATTCTCTACCATTTAAGGAATGTCGGGACAAGACAGAAATACCTAGACCACCTGCGATCGCTTGTTTGATGGCTTCATTGCTACCCAATTCAAGCTTAATTTTGACGTCAATTTTATGCTCATTGAATAATGCCTGCACCGCATGGCGGGTTCCCGACCCCTGCTCTCGCATAATGAAGCGTTGTTGATTGAGGGCAGAGATATCGATGTTCTTTTGGCCCACCAAAGGATGAGTGGGAGGAGCCACCACCACTAACGGATTTTTAATGACGGGCTTAACCTTAAGATCCATCGCCTGAGGGGGGTGGCTGAGGATATATAAATCATCTTGATTGGCCAACATCCGCTTTTCTAGTTGCAGATGATTGGTGATTTTGAGAGAAATGTCGATACCTGGATATTGATCGCAAAATGAGCCGAGAAGGCGGGGGACAAAGTACTTACAGGTTGTTACAGTGGCCAAGTGTAACTTACCTTGGGTCATGCCCTGCAAGTCACTAATAATCATCTCGAACTGGCCTAGTTCTTCAAAGATAGACTGACAAGTTGAGAATAAACGATTGCCTACCTCTGTGAGATAGAGCTGTTTGCCCAATTTCTCAAATAGGGGAAAACCGACGGTCTTTGACAATTGCTTGATTTGGATAGAAACCGTAGGCTGCGTAAGATAGAGTTCCTCTGCGGCCCGGGTAAAACTGCCGTGACGAGCAGCCGTTTCAAATACTTTAAGTTGATGAAGGGTCGGTTGCATTATGTTCGCACACAGAAAATATAAATAGACTTAAGTCGTTTTATGACTCCATTGTAATAGATTAATGTCTATTCTTCCTGACGATTTCATTTCGGGAGACGGGTACCCTGAGGACGCAAATAAACAGGCTAAAAGCAGAATCGGAACCAATAAAGCGGTATAGTCTTTCCAGGAGAATTTTGCTAGTTGCAGAATCACTCTCCCCTGCCTTCTGTTGGCAATCATTAGCGGTGTCCAAATTGCCTTCTAAATCTTCTAAAACCAAGGTTGTTGCAGTTCTCAATGGCAAAGGTGGTGTTGGTAAAACCACAACTGCAGTTAATCTCACAGCAGTCTTTGCAGAATCCAATCAGGTGTTACTTATCGATGCCGATCCTCAGGGATCAGCAACGTGGTGGACTCAACGGGAAACCAATTCCCTCAAATTTCAGGTGCAAGTTGGCACTAATGCCAAGGAGCTCAAAGATTTACATCGCTCTAGTCAGCATGAATTAGTGGTGGTAGACACGCCGCCAGGACTGGAATCCGAAATTTTGCAGATGGTCATTCCTGTGGTGGATTACTTGGTATTGCCCACTCCCCCGGCCCCCATGGAAATTGCTGTCTTAATTGAAACAGTAAGAACCTTGGTTAAACCTTCGGGAGTAGCCCATAGAGTCTTGCTGACAAGAGTAGATCCGCGTAGTCTTAGAGAAGCATTAGATGCCCAGAACACCTTACTGGAGTTGGGCATTCCTGCCTTTCATTCGTTTGTGCGAAGTTACAAGGCCCATGAACGAGCTGCTCTTGAAGGACAGCCGATTACGCAGTGGAAAGGGAAATATAGTAAAGAGGCAAAATCAGATTATTGCCGCGTTGTTGATGAAATTAAGCGGGATTGGGATAACTAATGGCCACTAAGAAAAGTTTGTCGGACTTA
>CALDHF010000385.1 GCA_937941595.1 uncultured Acaryochloris sp.
CATCAGTGTGATTCTGGCAGGAGTATTGCTGAAGATGGGCACCTACGGATTTTTCCGGTTTAGCTTTCCAATTTTGCCAGAAGCAGCCAACTGGTTCCGGCCTTATCTCGCAATTTTGGCGGTGATTGGTATTGTCTATGGCGGTTTTATAGCCTTAGCCCAAACCGACTTCAAAAAAATGGTGGCTTACTCCAGCATCAGTCACATGGGCTTTGTCCTCCTAGGACTCGCGGCCTTTTCCACCAACGGCTTTAACGGTGCCATGCTGCAAATGTTCAGCCATGGTGTGATCACTGGGGCATTGTTCTTGCTGGTGGGGGTCATTTACGACCGTGCCCATACTCGTGACATGAATGCGTTTGGCGGCTTGAATGCTCAACTTCCAGTTTACTCAGGCTTGTTGGTCTTTTTCTCCCTAGCGTCCCTGGGCTTACCAGGTCTCAGTGGGTTCGTCAGTGAGTTCTTAGTCTTACTAGGGTCCTATGAGTACAGCAAACTCTATACCGCTTTTGCTTGCTTAGGGATTTTATTGGCAGCCTGCTACCTCTTATTCATGATCCGTCGAGTACTGCTAGGACCCGCCAATCCCAAGTGGGAAAGTCTACCGGATATCAATATCCGTGAGGTTGTCACTATTGCGCCTCTACTGATTATCACTCTAGGTATTGGTATCTACCCTCGCTATATCCTCAGCTTTTTCATTCCAACGTTGCAGGATCTGCTAGCAAATATTGGTGGAAACCTGATGTAAGTCTGTCTTGCATCAAAATATTAGCTCCTCGCTAATTGCCCCCAGAAGTATCTAATGGTTTGTCCATGGACTATCTGGGGGTTTTGCTTGTTTGCTAATGGGTAAATCTCATAGAGCTAGGACATCTCTGCCTACTGATGCCCAGACAATTGCTAAGACCTCAAGAACCTAGTCATCCCAGTTGCACACAACCTTGTTTGGGGTGCAATTTCAAGATCAATACATTCAAAATTTTCTCTTATTCAAGATTCTCTTCAAGATGGGAGATGTATCTTCTATCGATGGCAAGTTGGGCCAGAATAGATAGCCTGACTCATATCTCTCCCAGGTAAGTTTCCACTCGAATATGGAATTCAGGAATCTTATGCCAAGCCTTACGGTCACGCAATAAGGTTTCTCCAGAGAACATCCAGACCTCAAACTGCGCCCCCTTTGCATCAACATACTGTCCATAATGAGGCGCTACTCTATTCTGTACAGAGCTAGGTTCCCAACCACAACAGAGAAATCGGAGGGGAGCCATGCCAAATTGTCTTTGTAGAAATTTTTCTACTTCTATGGCATCAGATCCCTTGACGGTATAGGAAGAAACGAGTCGATCAACCTGTACATGTTTTACGGTTTCGCAGCGAACAAACTTCAACTCGGCTGGTTTTTGATTCCACCTGTCTAGAAAATCACCACAAACTTGAGTCGAATAACGAACTTCATTTGGTCGCTGAGCCTCCGCCCGATCAGAGATACAGCCTAGCAGCATGACTAGCATAAGAAGACTTGACTGCCAATATTGTCTGCTCAGTCTTTGAGGTTGCATCCGAAGCATAGCCACTGTCTTATCTTTTCTAGTGAAGGGAACGATCAATCCAGCCGATCATTGGCCGGACCTACTCGCCGCCATCCTAGCACTCGCATTTCAGACAATCTTGAGTGGATAAGGTTTACGGCTGCGTTATGCTGCTGCTAGCCAAACCCGAGCTAAATCAATTTGCGATCGCTTAAACGCTTTGATCACAGCAAGGAAAATTGCGCTTACTACTTCCTAAACCGTCCGCATCTATCAGCCACCAAATATCTTCATCGTTTTCTTGTGGACTGCTGCTTTATCCGTTTCGACTTTTTCTCCTGGCCAGTCGGGATATGCTCACGGGTGGCAAGAACCTCTTTTACATCTTCGTATGCATATCGCCATTGAGGCTGATCTTTAAACTCAACATATCCAGTTTCATCTGGGTTGGGAGGAAGCTCGTAACCATAGCGATCCGATACTGCAAAAGATTCTTCGCACTTCAGCAAAGCGGTTCGTCTACGTAACAAGGTCCCTGTATGCATTGAGTTCAATTCGTTTTTTGAAACTATTTTGACTTGACTGAGCATACGACCAACTTACTTGCGCGCAACGGCTACATTCAAATGCATAGTCTTCACATCGGCGATATAAAGTTAAAAACCATCAGGATGATCTGATAACCAATGATGATATTTGTCTTTGAGCCTATCTCTTTGTTTAGTTGTTGCTAACACCACATCTGCGCCACCATCATAGGGGTGGAACACCATCTTCTTTGCAGGGCTGATCATCATAATATTGCGTACGTCATCGTCGGCGACCAATCGAAAGAGGTGATCCAATTCGCGACCTGTGAATGTGATTTCTGAGATATGAAGGTGCCAATACACGTCATCGTCATACGACTTGAATGAACACCAAAACTCAGAAGCTGGGAATAAGCCAGCTAGTTGAGAATCTAGTTTTGTAGGTGAACTAGATTCAGAGTATTCAGGTAAAACCACTAGCACCTGGCGTTGCTCTGCAAGCAAGTCCTGTAAGACGACGTTATGTCTTCGAAAAACTTCCAGATATTCTTCGTCACTCTCTGGATAGCGCTTAGATTTAGGTAATGAGTGGAAGCGAACCCAGCGGTCTGGATATTCATGCTTAAAGTTGTGAGCTTCAGGGACAAAATCTTCGAACTCACTTTCCCAGAATTTGGTAAGAACTTTAATCAAGGTGCAATTTAACGCCCAAGTTTGGCTATATCTGACACAGCATAAATTTTATAGACATTAAGTATATCTTTGCCATTGTGACTTGAAGCCTCCCTGCGATATTTCTGTAGCAAGAAACTGAGGACAGCAAATTAGATGTCATGAGTCGATACACCTCTAAATTCCGCTAAATTGTCTGAGCAACGATTACCAAGACATACCGAAAACGGTCTATTACCTACTGAATGAACGTTTCCCTGTAATAGTCAGCATCTGCACTACGAATATTTTTTAGATAACTGATTGAGTTCTTCCAAAATTTCGCTCATTTTTGAATCAAATAGCCCTGCTTCATCTCTAAAACATGGTTGTTTCAGAACTTCGCTTCTCTCTGTCTCACCTCACTATTGATAGAAATGACACAGCCTCAACTCCACAACTTTATAGATTGTTAGGCAAAGTGCGATTGAATCGTGAAACTATAATCTAGTAACACCCTGCATGGCCCCAAAATCATGATCGCTACAGATACCTCTCGATCTTGGCAACCTATTATTAGGCAGATGGAGTCGGTCGTAGGCAAAGCCGGGGTCATGGTCACCCCTGAAGAATTATCAGTCTATGAATGTGATGGGCTAGCGAGTTATCGCCAGCGCCCTAGTTTAGTGGTATTGCCCCAGACCACGGAAGAGGTGGCAGCAGTGGTACGGGTTTGCGATCGCAACCAGATACCCTTCGTCGCCCGTGGATCTGGTACAGGACTTTCCGGGGGAGCTATGCCGACAGAAGGCTGTGTCCTGATCGTCACTTCCCGCATGAATCAGATCCTGGAAATTGATCTAGAGAACCAGTGTGTGGTGGTGCAGCCAGGGGTGATTAATGCCTGGGTCACTCAAGCCGTTGCCCCAGATGGTTTCTACTACGCCCCCGACCCATCAAGCCAGATCATCTGCTCTATTGGCGGCAATATTGCTGAAAACTCTGGGGGCGTTCACTGCCTGAAGTATGGGGTGACCACCAACCATGTTCTAGGCATGAAAGTCGTGCTGACCGATGGTGAGGTGATGGATTTTGGGAATAAGGTAGTGGATGCCCCTGGCTATGACTTGACCGGAATCTTTGTCGGTTCAGAAGGCACCTTGGGGATTGCCACAGAAATTACCCTCAAGATTATACGAAGTGCCGATGCAATTGCAGTTCTATTGGCTGATTTCACCAGCGTTGATGAGGCAGGTAAAACCGTTGCCGAC
>CALDHF010000386.1 GCA_937941595.1 uncultured Acaryochloris sp.
ACCATCAATCTTGATCTTGCCTGCGGTTTGAGGTACTGGGGGGTTGAGGGGGCCAACCCATGTGGCGCTGTAGGGTTGTGCTGAAGAGAGGGTGATATTGGTTTGTTGGTTGCGATCGCAACTTTGATTCAAAAAAATGGCCATTGGGTCTTGACCGTTGGCCAGGTCAACAATCCCATCTTCACTCTGATGATCAATTGCTCGAATATCCGCTTTATTGCTTTTCTGATGGGGGATGCTCAACGGTCGATGGCGGCTCAATTTTATTTGCAGCCCCGACCTAAAGTAGGAGATATATGGGCGACTCAACACAGAGTAAGGACAGTAGAGTCTGTACTCAGTTGAAGAATCTTATTATGCTCCGAACTTCAGATATTTAGGGTGGATTGATACAGCTGAATTCCTGCCAAATGATGATTTGGATAGTTTGATTCAGAGGTAAGAACTTTTGAGGATGAGGGCCAACGGTTTTGCTACCGATCTCAACCCGACCGATTTGGATCTACAATGCCTGCAATGATCCCCAGGTATTCGAGACCTAAATCACGATTACCTATAAGGGTGAAGTGATGAATAATAATTCAGATTAGCTTCCCCATTTTTTTGATTTAGCCTACGGATGGTGAACTATTCCTGTTCGCAAGGTTATTTGCTATGACTTGCCCGGAGCGAGCTGTTTAGCATCATTTTTGTTTGATCTATTTTCTAAAAAAAATTAAAAACTGGAGAGATTTATGCCTGTATCAAAAGATGGAGTATTAATTCTTGGGGCTGTCATTGGGGCTGCTTCTTTGATTTGCTATGTGGTGTACATTGTCATGGCGGTATAAAGCGGCTTTTAACCGATTAGAAATCTGATGCCCCTCTTCTTCCTATGAGCTTGAGGGGTATTTTTTAGCTCATGCTCTATTTTGATGACGCACTCCAGATCTCAGAATTTGAGGTTTCAATAGCATGCCAACAGATCTTACATGCCCTGAGTTCTTTAGTCGGTGCCACCCCACGTCCAACGGGGGTTGCCTTGGCGCAGACCACTTTTGATGATCTGGGTCGTGTATCCATTCACGTCTCGTAAGCCTGTCATATCTAGAATGACTTTGACTTTGCCCTTCACCATCTGCAACCGAATATAGGAAGGGCCATTGTGTTCTTCTTTATCGACCTTGATCATGCCAGCGGTGCCTTCACAGTTGCGATACTGGGGTTGGAGGGTGCCAACCCAGGTGGCGCTGTAAGGTGCTTCGGGGGAGAGAGTAATACGGGTTGCGATCGCACTCAAATTCACCATGCCATCTCTTGTATATCCCCCTTCTTGGTAAGGGCGTAGCGTTTCATAGGCAATCACCCGCTCAGGGCAATCCTGGTCTGGACCATTGACCGGAAAAACTTGTAGTTCTATCGTCTCAGCCCTGACACCCCGATGGAGGGCCAAGCTCACGGGCACAGCCAACACTAACGACCAATACAGCTTCATCTTTAAACCTCACTTATTACATCAGCGCCAATTTGCCGCTGTCTCTCCTCCATCCTGGTCGATGCACAGGTGAACGGCAAGGTGCTGGACATTGATGTGGCTGCTCAATGCCCAAGGACGGCAACGACGCAGTAGGCTAAAAAGGCATCTCAGCGCTCCCTGTTCTCTCCTTGATCTATGGCAAGTAAGCATCTACCTCATTCCCAGCATTTACATCCCCTACGGCGGTTGCTCAAATATGGACGGGCTTATCGGTCCCAGATTCGCTGGGCTGCGGTGTGTTCGATCCTGAATAAACTCTTTGATCTAGCACCCCCAGCGTTGATTGGCGCTGCGGTCGATATTGTCGTTGAGAAGCAGAATTCCCTGATTGCTAAGCTGGGAATTACGGATGTTTTTCAGCAATTGGTGGCGTTATCGGTGATTTCAGCCGTGATTTGGGGGTTAGAATCAGCCTTTGAATATGCCTATGCTCGGCTGTGGCGGAATTTAGCCCAGACATTGCAGCATGACTTACGCCTCGATGCCTATCAACATTTACAGAATCTAGAGTTGGCCTACTTCGAAGACCGCAGTACAGGAGAGTTGCTGTCCATCCTCAACGATGACATTAATCAACTGGAGCGATTCTTAAATGGCGGGGCCAATGATATTCTCCAGGTGATTACCACGGTGATTATTATTGGCGGGGCCTTTTTTGCCTTGGCACCGAGCGTGGCCTGGATGGCATTACTGCCGATACCCGCCATTATTTGGGGGGCGGTCACCTTTCAAAACAGACTGGCTCCCCTGTATACCGCCGTTCGGGAAAAGGTCAGTTTCCTCAATGGTCGGTTAGCCAATAACCTCAGCGGCATGATCACCATCAAAAGCTTCACGGCTGAAGCATTTGAAGCTGAACAAGTCAGGGCCGATAGTGATGCTTATCGTCGCAGCAATCGCCGCGCCATCACCTTCAGTGCTGCCTTTATCCCCCTGATTCGGATTCTGATTTTTCTGGCGTTTATGGCCATTATGCTGTTCGGCGGCATGGAAGTAACGGCAGGCCGACTCGCCGTCGGGACCTATAGTGTCTTGGTCTTTCTGACTCAGCGGCTTCTCTGGCCCCTCACTCGTTTGGGCGAGACCCTCGATCAGTACCAACGGGCCATGGCTTCGATTCAAAGAGTAATGGCCCTCTTGGATACCCCTATTCAAATTCACCCCGGCCACCTGAATCTACCGACCGCCCAAGTCAAAGGCGACGTTCAGTTTCAGGATGTATCTTTTGAATACTATCCAGGGTTACCGATCATCCACAATGTTTCGTTGACGATTCCCGCAGGTCAAACCATTGCCATTGTTGGCTCGACCGGATCGGGAAAAAGCACCCTAGTTAAACTTCTGCTCCGGTTCTATGAAGCCCATACAGGCCAAATCACCTTGGATAATATTGGGATTGAGACCCTCCAGCTCCAGGATTTACGGCAAGCCATTGGTCTGGTCAGCCAGGATGTGTTCCTCTTTCACGGCACGGTCTACGAGAATATTGCCTATGGTCAACCCCAGATAGATCCAGCCAAGGTCGAAACTGCGGCTAAGAATGCGGAAGCCCATGACTTTATTAGCCAATTGCCCCAGGGCTATCACACTATCGTGGGCGAGCGGGGCCAAAAACTCTCGGGCGGTCAACGTCAACGTCTGGCCATTGCTCGGACGCTGCTCAAAGATCCGCCTATTTTGATCTTGGATGAAGCTACGTCTGCCGTGGATAACGAGACGGAAGCGGCGATTCAGCGGTCCTTGGACCGGATTACGGTGGATCGGACTACGATTGCGATCGCACATCGGTTATCCACCATTCGTCATGCAGACTGTATCTACGTCATGGAGCAGGGTCGCATTGTAGAGCAAGGAAAACATGAACAGTTGCTCACCCACAATGGTATTTACGTTCAACTCTGGCGAGTCCAAACCGGACAACGGGTGGAAGTTTAGGGAGAGACTCCTCGCCCACTAAATTCGAACAAACCGTCACAATAGAGAATGATGTGCGATCTGAAGAGATCCGTAAGTAACCCTAGGGATTTGATGCAT
>CALDHF010000387.1 GCA_937941595.1 uncultured Acaryochloris sp.
CATTGACTTGGCCGAAATTACCATTATCCCTGACCCATAGGCCAGCGATTTGATCTTCGATGGGATTAACGGGGAAGTTAACCTCTAATTTGGATATTGATTCGCTGGGTTGTCCTGCATTAACTCGGCCTTCGACAGTCATGGCACCTGCTTGATCATAATCTAGCAGCCGATATTGCCCTTGGCTGGGGTCGCTGGAATCTACATCTTGCCACTCTCGATCAGCCAAATCATCAATCTCGGCTCTTTGGTCGACTCCATCACATTCTGCTATCACATTCCGAATGTTCGGAGGAGCTTGATCCACTAATGACCAGCTTTCTATAGGATCGCTATCTAAACAGACTCCATTTGTATCTCTGGTGGTCTTACAAGCAGGATGATCTGCGATCGCACGGTGTTGATTAATTAAAGCTCGGATTTCATTGATCCCGGATTCTGCGGCGTTGAGGCTTTTGGCGGTATCTTTTTGTGCGATCGCACTTACCTGACTGTCTTGTGATCGCAACAGCAATGTCAGACCCACCAACAGAATAATCAGTCCCATACCGATAGAAACAGGGAGAGCAAACCCTGCTTGCTGATTACGGCACTTAAGTGAATATTCAATCCATTTTTTCATGGGTCTAAGTCTCAGAGAAAAACGAGAGTACCGTTGCTTAATGATCCAAAACCTATTGATCAAAGATTTTGTAGGTATTTGTTAAAGGCTATATCTAGCATTTTCAGAAATTCTAAGTGTTTTCCCCCATGACAATAAGCGACACCTTATTATAATTATCCTAGCAGCTATGTAATATTCGGCCGTGGATTATTAATCAGTCTACATGTCAGTCTCAATATTGTCTTCAGAGATTTGACAGTATTTTTTGACCCACAAATAAAAACGATTTTCCGTGATCTTGATCACACTAATGGTTATTTTCGATTCTTACGATAGAGCTTGAGGAGAGAGAATGCACTGGGTTCTTGAGGTCCAGGATAGTTCGTTTATTTCTTCGTCGGCTTTTCAACATTCTAGAGTTTGATGCGCTTATCACTTAAATCATAAGTGCAGGGTTTTGGCTGGTCTAATCGGATTTAGGCAAACCTAAAACTCGTGATAATCGATAAAAAATTTGGCATTGCTAGGTATTAAGGGCAATTGGCAATGTTCTTTCTGACTTAGCTATTCTCTTTAGTCCTGTGTCAATATCAATATTTTGCCGCTGCTTAATATAAGCCTGATTGTTTTCTTGTATGTTTTGAATTCTAAAATGTATAACTTTTAAAATTTCCGAGAGATCACTGAGGTGAGTTGCGTAGATTTTATATAAAGTTATGGTTAGAGATTGCAAAACTGCATAGCAAGACTTCTGGATCTCTATTTGTCAATCGGTGCGTGGGAGCTACTGAGGCGAATTTGAGGGCAAATCAAGACTCTCTACTAAGAGAACTTGGTTGGTTTTTTCATGACTATTTTTGTGACGCATAATATCTTTTGCTGAGCAACTATTTTAGTGATCAATTTTGCTAAATTTGCGTCCATCCTAAGGATTAAGAATAGAGTTTGTCTCATGCATCAGAAAACCTTGTCTTTAGTATTATACAAATACCTACTTAGACCTCAGAAACCAGCAAATTCCAATTCTGGAACATCATTAATTGAACTTTTGGTAGTAGTTGCTCTAACGGCTTTGCTAGCTGCTTTTGCTGCTCCAGCTATTACATTTGGCAGAAATCCGCTCAGAGATTCATCCAATCGGATCGCTGCCAACTTTAAATTGGCACGGGCACGAGCAATGGCTTCAACCTCTGCTATTCGGATTCGACCAACCCTCACTGCGCCCAATACACAGTTTGTGATGGAGCGGGCTAATCGGTGTTCTGAGACCAATGCTGCTAATTGGACCATTATTAGCGACCAAGTTGTCAAAGATGGGCAACCAGTCTACGAGGATTTAAGTCTTGATAGTCCAGCTCAGCTGATAAATGCTCAAGAGAACAATACAACCACGACAAATTGGAGCCTTTGCTTCGACAGTCGAGGGCAAGCAGATAAGACCCTAGATCTCACTTTCAGAGACATGGATACCAACCAAACGCGCGCCATGAAAGTCTTCTTGGGAGGCGCTGTAGATATGGGCAGCATCAATTGAGCCTTATACAAAAATATCTAAGACTTATTTATAGAAGGTCATGGCCATGAAACCAATAGCAACCAGTAGCAATAGCGTTTACGCTTCTCAAGCATCGCTTGTTACACGTCAAAGAGAACTGGGTCTCACACTCGTAGAATCAGTGGTCTCGCTATTGATTTTCTTTATTGCATTGGCAGGCATAGTTCCTATCTTTGTGAACTATACAGTCGCCACCATTAATAACGAAAAGCGGACAGCAGGAATTGCAGTATCGCAGCAAGTGCTAGATGAAATTCGTCAATCCGATGCGGCAAGCTTGCCTAATTCTGGCACGCAAACTCTAACCCAAGTCACCCACTTAGGCAAACCATACATCCCTAAAGTTACTTACTGTCAAGACGCTAGTTACTGTGATGCAAACTCCAGACATATCAAAATCGAAGTTAACCAAGATGGTAGATCAGTTTATGAAGCTGAAACAGTCTTCACCAAATTTGAATAAGGGTTTCACCCTAGTTGAGCTCCTTGTCACAACTTTGATTGCGTCCGCAGTTCTGGGTATGTCCCTACAATTAATCACTGATCAACGCAAGCAGTTTGTGGGTGATCAACTGCGATCTGAATCTAACCAAACTTTACGAGCTGGTATGGATTTGATTGGAACAGATGCTCGTATTGCTGGAGATTTTCTGCAATCTGACTCGGAACTTCCTGTGGTTAGCGTCATCGATGAAAGTGCTGTCACTAGTCCCGGCAACAATGGCGATATCTTAGTCTTTCAGCGCAAGATGATTCCAGACACACTCAGACTCTGTGCAGATTTATCTGCTGGTACTGTGTTGACCGTTGCTAAAGGGCCGGCTACATCTGTGGAGGTAGGTTGTGGAACGTACTCTGACGGCAACACAAATAGTTTTAATGACAATGTTGACGCCTTTCGCAATCATCGTTGTGAGGCAGATGGCAACAGTGTATGTGATACCACCTCAGCTCCCAGTGTAGGGAACTGTAATGATGAGTCAGTCTGGGCCTATATCCACAATCCAGTCACGAAAGAGGGTGAGTTTTTTCAATATGCCTTTGAATCCTCTTCAACCAGTGGTGGCACGACTGAAAATCAGCTGCATCGCTGTGATTCCAGCACCTGGAATCACGTCTACACCTATGATTCGACTGCACCAACCAACAATCCTCTCATCTATATTCTTGAAGAGCGACAATATTCTCTCGTGGGCGATATATTAATGCTCACTGAAAATCGAAATTCCACGATAGAAATAACCAACAATGTGGCGGAGTTCCAAGCAGATGTCGTTACTGACTCTTCTACCATGAATTCTTTTAATCCAGATTTATATGAAGTCACTGACTGGCAATCAATTAAATATCTGGACGTTTCCATGGAAGCAACCGATACGGCTGAGTCTGACGTAGTGACATTGAAACAAAGCCAACGCCAAATTTCTTCGAAATTTTTCCCTCGAAATGTTCTGTCTCGTGATTAATTCTCTTTGATAGTTCTTAAACTTCAACACTGCTTTCTTACAGACTAATTACCACCATGAAGTACCATCCTCGAAATATTCAAAACATCTTATTTTTGCAATTAATGCGCTTGCAGGAGAGGCGAAGTTCACAAGGTGGATATAGCTTAGTTGTGACGGTAGCCATGCTCTTAATTTTGAGCACCCTCCTTATCAGCGCTGCTGTCGTTAGCAAAGTCAACACCGCGAGTACAACTTCATCCGCTAAAAGCAATAGTGGTTTTTTTGGTGCTGAAGCAGGTTTGAATATTCGGGCAAAGGATATTCGAGATAGGTTTGAAGACTATAATCGACCATCAGGGGTATCGCCAAATGCTTGGGATGATTGTGCGGACGCTAGCTCTGCCAATAATGGATCGGGCGATTTTGCCTGCAACACGATCAACTTCCAAGGGCAAGACGTCCTGACTTTCGTTGAAGAAAGCCCTGCAAACCCCAGCTCGATTATTATTCCTAATGGGGAGAGATTTGAAGGACTCAGTGCCCAGGAATATCGCTACGACTTGGTATCTGTGGCCAAAGATAACAACAATTTACCAACCGCCATGTTGGAAATGAGTTTCAAAAGCCGGGTCGTCCCTGTCTTTCAATTTGCAGTCTTTTACGAGAATGATGCGGACTTCACAGTCCCTCCCAATATGACCTTAAACGGTCGGGTACACAGTAATGCAGACTTATATTTGAATACTGCCTGGAACCAATACACCCTCAGAATTAATGGTCAAGTGACTACTGGTGGGACCTTATACAGGGGAGACAAAGCAGAACGCAACTCCCAGCAATGTCGAGGAACAGTTGTTATCCCAGCTTTAGACGGAACTGACCAAAATCTCAACTGTACGAGTACTACAACAATTACGGCTTATGACAACGACACCACTTCTCCATCGGACATCAGCACTTGGGATGGCGCAATTCAAACAGATATCACGCCTTTAGAATTACCAAAGCCGGATGATGGCTACTTAAACCCTGTTGATGGCAACTTGTATTGGGATTCAGCAGACTTGCGGGTCGTCCTCGACACAAGTGGTGGACCTGGCAATTATGAAATCGAAATTCGTGATCTAGATGGATCAGTAAAAAGTGGCGTTACCTCAAAGTTGAATAACAGTTGTCCTGTTTTGGAAGATACAACCTTAACGAGTGCAGCTACTACTAGTCAGTTCAATGGTTTGAATGTTGCAGATGCTAGCGAATTTGCAGGGGATGAAGAAGAGATCTTCTTGTCCATTAACGGCAACTCTCACAATAAAGTCTTAAAAAATGTTAGTGGTAACACAATTGACCTCAGTCGTCAGCTCCAAGAAGATGTCCCTGCCAGTTCAACCGTTCGGCGAGCAGTGGTTTCCAGCTCTGATACCTTCTTCAACTATCGAGAAAAGCATGGATTGACTGGGGGGACACAAGGGCAAGAAATTACGATGCTCAATGTAGACGTTCAGGCGCTACTCGATTGCGTTCATGATCAAGATTTGATGGAGTTTGCCAGTGGCACAGCAAAACCCCTTGATGATGATACCGATGGTGGTTTGGTTTGGTTCTTCACGGTTGATGACGGGGGCACTAAACCAGACTTACAGGCTTCCACCTCTCAGGTTGGTAGCACCTATGGTGTGCGTCTTTTTAACGGCAAACATCTCAGTTCCACGGATGCAGGTGCACCTAAAATCAAAGGATTAACGATTGTCTCTGACGAAGCAGTCTATGTCCAAGGGGATTACAACGTCAATGGGAATGACCCCACAACTGCGGGTATTACAGAAGAATGGCGGCCTGCATCCGTTTTGTCTGACTCTGTTAACGTGCTTTCTGAGGCCTGGAGTTTAGATGATTCTAATGGGCGTGCATATGTCAACGGCTTACCCACTACAGTTATTAACTTTGACGATGCTGCTGATCGACGCAGTGCCCTTGAAACCACGATGAATGTGGCCTTCTTATCCGGCACTGAGATCACCGGAGGAGATAATGGTGCAGCTTTTCAGGAGAACAATATTAACAGTGGAGGGGTCAATAACTTTCCTCGATTCCACGAACATTGGGGCGATACTAATGTTCCTGCAGGTGGGCAAGATTGTGATGCCGTTTATGGAGCTACCCAAACGCGACATTGCTTTAATTACAGAGGATCTTTCGTCAGCTTGGAAGAACCCCGTCGTGTGAATTCCGATTTTTGTGGTAGTTATAATCTCGCAAACTGCAATATCTACACTCCTCCCGTTAGAAACTGGGATTATGACACTCGGTTCGATGACGCTGCCAATTTACCTCCCCTTACACCTCGGGCAGTGTATTTAAGGCAAGAACTGTTCCGACGGGACTTCGACCGCACTTCCAGCAAGACAACCAACTTATTTGCATCATTACCCAATATCCCCACTATTCAACCCAACTTTTCCTTATAAAGTCTGAGGAACCAATAGCATAAAACTAAAGCGGTGGGTGAGTCACTGGGAAACCTAGACCCACCCACCGCTTTATCCTTGCTATACAATTGCCCAACCTACAAAATCTAATATCTCCTCCCAGGAAAGTTGCCTAAAGGGCGGGGTGGGTTGGCCTCCTAAGGATGCCTAGCAAAGCAGATCTGAGTCAAAGGCAACTCATAAACGCGCAATCAGCCACTGTTACAATTCCGCCAACTCCGTATATTCCAATAGAATATCTCCCAAAGCCTCTAGCTGCGACAGAGACAGCATTTCAATTTGCGCTAATCCAGCATTCGCAAAGGCAGTGGGGGCTGAGAGTCCAGCTTGGTTTAAAACTAAATGGAAGATGCGCCCTTGTACTTGCAAAAAGGTGACCGCATCAGTCCGAATCGGTTCAATCCTCAGTTCAGTGTTGAGAACATCAACCTGTTCCAGAAATTCACCTAAAATCCAGCTAGAAAAGCGGTCAAGGTGTTTTTCACATAAGGCTTGCGCAGGTTGTCAAAAGACATGAAGAGGATTGTTCAAAAAAATAGTATGGTGCTGACACAATTCGGAAAACTGACCAGATATTTTTGGCATAGAAACTTCCAAGGATGGATCTTATGGTTGAGACCAACAGTCCTAGCAACCAACAGCTTAAGTTGAACTGGGACTCGTCCTCTAAAATTTACGGATATCGGAGGAACAAGAGATGTCATTTTTGAGTGGCATTGGTATCGTAGATTGTATTGGAATGACCTAAGTCACAGCAAAACTATGTTTCAGCAGCCTCATACCTCAACAAACGATGAAGCATCGGGGCCTTTGGAGTGAAAAGCGTTTCCATCTTTAAGATGACTGGATTAACACCGAATCAAAAACAGGTCAATTCAGCCCCTTTAGCATTACCTAACTTGTGATTGATTCTGAATCATGCGATGGTCTTTAACCAGCCTTTGGCGCTCGTCATTTTAGTGAGTGCGGCTCTACTTGACTTTGCTATTGGCGACCCTTGGGGATGTCCCCATCCCGTGCAAATGATGGGCTGGGTGATTCAGCGTTATACCAAAGGAGCTTTACGGTGGTGGAACAAACCTTGGCACCTTCGCTCCGCAGGCATCCATTTGACCATGGCTTTAGTTTGCGGCGTCGG
This sequence comes from uncultured Acaryochloris sp., assembly GCA_937941595.1. GTDB lineage: Bacteria > Cyanobacteriota > Cyanobacteriia > Thermosynechococcales > Thermosynechococcaceae > Acaryochloris. Next base: position 7,232 of record CALDHF010000387.1, read on the forward strand.
TCTGGGGAGCTGGTTATTGCTCTATTTTCTCGATCAGTGGCTTTGGCCTGCCAGTCTGATTATGGAGGTAGTGCTACTCGCCAGTTGTTTTGCAGGTCGCAGCCTCCGTGATGCCACCGAAGATGTGCTCAGTCCCCTGGCAGCAGGGGATATGATGGTGGCGCGATCGCGTCTACGCCGATATGTAGGTCGAGATACAGATACCCTTGCTGAGCAAGATATCCTACGTGCTCTTCTAGAGACTGTGGCTGAAAACACCACCGACGGGGTGATGGCTCCGTTGTTTTATGCCTTACTCGGAGTTGCCATTCCCGTTGTTGGTCCTGTGCCCTTGGCTTTGGCGTATAAAGCTGTCAGCACCCTAGACTCCATGATTGGATATCGGGAAGCGCCCTATACAGATTTGGGCTGGTTTAGTGCCCGATTAGATGATTTTCTGACCTGGCTACCCTGTCGGTTAACCGTCCTGACCGTAGGGTTATTATCCGGCAAACTCAAATCTGTTTTGGTCCTGGGTTGGCGCGATGCGGGCAAAGATCCTAGCCCTAACTCAGGGTGGAGTGAATGTGCCTATGCAGCAATCTTAGGAGTCCAACTCGGCGGCAATAATTGGTATCGTGGGGTCGCTAAGTTTAAACCCCTCCTTGGCAATCCGACTCAGCGAATTATTCCCCAACATATTGAACTGGCCATCCGACTCACGCGCAATTGCTTTTTGATTTGGCTAGGGCTAGCGATGGTATTCACGATACTTACCCTGCCGACATCATTGCTCTGGAGCTGAAGCCAGACATAGATTACGGGATTCCAGCACTCGCAAAACGTCCGCCCAGATCTCCCTTAGGACTCATCTTTCAACAGCAGGTAATAGAGTTGACCCGATTTTGTCATCACGCCTGCTCGGGCTTCTGCTTTCGGCCCGGTTCCCATGAAAATATCCACACGGCCTGGGCCTTTGATGGCACTACCCGTATCGTGATCGAGGACAAATCGATTCACCTTGCGGAACTCTAACTGCTGGCGCTGATTGTAATAGGGTAATGGTGTCCGAATCAGGGCCAAGGCGCCAGGGGGCATGATAGATTTATCGGTTGCAATAGAGCGTTCATCTGT
>CALDHF010000388.1 GCA_937941595.1 uncultured Acaryochloris sp.
CCAAGCCTACCAACCCCAACAAGTCATCACCCTACCTATCGCCCATGGGGAAGGCTGTTACTACGCAGATCCCAAGACATTAGAACAACTGCAAGCCAATCGCCAAGTTTTGTTCCGGTACTGTAGCCCTTCCGGAGAGACCAACACAGCCTCTAACCCCAATGGTTCTGTTGAAAATATTGCGGGTATCTGCAATCCCCAAGGGAATGTCGTCGGCATGATGCCTCATCCAGAACGGGCATCGGATGACACCTTGGGTTATACCGATGGCCTTCTGCTTTTTCAAAGCTTGTTACAGCCTATGTCCTTACCAAAAGCTACGGCCTCAATAAACTAGGCAGAATTTACGGCAGCAGCCACCTATTTCGCCCACGGGGCTGCACCCGATTATCTCGCTTGTTTCAGCTTGTTTCATCTCCTACAGCACGATTATGTTATCCCTTTGGCAGACTGAGAGCCACCTCCTTTGATCGCAATAATAATATTGGCCTGCACCATGTTGTTCTCAGAGTTTTCAACTAGGATCATCAGCAGAGAACGGTGATTCTGTTGTTTCCTAAAATTAAACTCAAGCATGGCTTATTCCACTGTTGATCTTCCCTATTTTGATTTGATCCTGAAACAGCTAGACAAGGGTGATCAAATCTTTGAGCAAGCCTTTGGTCGTCATGTGCACTGGGGATATTGGGCCAATCCTGATCAGGCCACCTATACTGCCCAAGATTATGGTGAAGCAGCAGAGCAATTGAGTGTAGAAATTTATGCTGCGGCTCAGGTTGCCAATCAGCAGTCTATTTTGGATGTGGGCTGTGGGCTGGGAGGGACACTTGCTAGTCTGAATGAGCATTTGGAGACGGTTAGTTTATACGGTCTCAATATTGATGCTCGTCAACTTGAAAGGGCTAAAAATAAGGTCGTTGCTCAAGTAGGGAACAGCATTGAATTTAAGCAAGGTGATGCCTGTGAATTACCCTTTGCGGATCAGTCTCTGGATGTGGTGTTAGCGGTTGAATGTATTTTTCACTTTGCAGATCGTCGTCAATTCTTTCAAGAAGTGTTTCGGGTCTTGAAGCCCGGTGGCCGACTGGCGATTTCGGATTTTGCCCCTTTGGAATTTGAGGGATGGCCTGATTTTTTTTGGCGATCAACCTCGGTCTTGCCCAGTTTCTATGGGGGGTTTGATATTACTTACACGATGAAGAAGTATCAAGAAATGTCTGCCCAGGTAGGATTTATTGGCATGCAGGAACGAGATATTACCCGCAATACGTTACCCACCTATGGATATTTTCAACGCCTCCCCCTAGCCCTCGAAATGTCTCCTGATTTGTTGCCTGCAATCGCACAGACGCTTTGCTTAGAAGGAGCCAGTCGTTTGGGTTTATTGCGCTACATGATTTTGTCTTGGCAAAAACCACTGATGTCACTGTTGGAATAGAGCGGTAACCCCTGTAGACATGAACTTTAGCCAAGTTCTTAAAACTATTCTGTGAAGGTCTGCTAGACCTAGCTGAATGACTTACAGTATGGATAGGCAAGTACTGCTCCTATACATTCAAGGATAGTGCTGCCCTTGCGCCGTTATTTGCACCCATGATCATGAGTTCTGAACCTTCTGTTACTGACGATATGACCCCCGATGCTCAGGAAGCAACGAGTGCAGATTCCCCCCCCGCCGTAGAAGTTTCTGCTACAGCTCCTCAGCCCCAAGACAGCTATACAAAATTAGCGATGCGCAATATGGTGCGTAAGCCTAGACGATCATTGATAGAGTTCGGATTAACCACTATAGGATTATTGGCATTATTCATTGGCCTCTCTTATTTGACCCGTTAACTCATCCCTGGTGGATCCGCTACTCAGAGTTAGGAACATGGAAGTTGCAGTTCATATCCAATGGAACATTGATCTCAGGGAACCGAAGCCAAGTGATTGCTCTCAGACTGCTGGGACGACAGAACTATTAGCACAGATAGCCAAGATTTCTGAGCAACCTTGGAATAGCTGGTTTCAGCAATGGTTAGCCTGCTTGCAGCCTAATATTTCCCCGATTCAGTCCTATGAACTGAGCCTGCTCTTTACGGATGATGCTGAGATTCAGTCCTTGAACGCTTCCTATCGAGATTTGGATCACCCTACGGATGTCTTAGCCTTTGCCACCCTCGATCAACCCGATCTACCTATAGCTATATGGTCAGAGATGCCGATTGAGCTGGGAGACATCGTTATCTCTATAGAAACAGCAGCACTTCAAGCTGTGGAGCAACAACATGGTTTATTTCTAGAGCTGGCATGGTTAGCGACCCATGGCCTTCTGCATCTGCTCGGCTGGGATCATCCTAATGAAGAGCAGCTCAATTTAATGCTGGCTCAACAGCAACACTTGGTAGACCTTATCGATTTACCCTCACAGACTGGCTAGAAACTCAAGAGTGGGCTAGAACTGTGAAGTAACCGTCTGCATGGCATAAAGCGATATCCCAACAGGAGTTGGGAACACTGGATACAAGCGAGATTCAGAGTTATGAAGTAAGACATCCCTAGTGTTCATAGTGTAGAATCACTAAAAAGATTAAATTTATGTCAAATAAATCTATAATCTCTCCAAAAAGTAGTACTGAAAGGGATCCTGCGCATTTAAAGCGTGAGCTTTCTTATAAAGTGGCTCATAATCTATTTGTCAGCTTTAAATATGCCTGGTCAGGACTCAGCTATACCTTCTCAACTCAGCGAAATTTCCGGATTCATACGGTTATGGGCAGTGTAGCTCTCAGCTTTGGGCTAATACTGCAACTTCAGCCGGTCGAGCTGGCTGTGATTGCCTTGACAAGCGGTTTAGTCCTGGTTATGGAGTTACTCAACACCGCCTTAGAAGCCGTTGTCGATCTCACGGTAGAACGGACATATCATGAGTTAGCCAAGATTGCGAAAGATTGCGCAGCCGCATCCGTCTTAGTCTCAGCTTTGGCAGCTGTGATCATTGCCGCATTTCTAATCATTCCGCCCCTGATCATCCTTTTACAGAAGTAATCAGTCTTGGTTCCATCACTACAAAGAGAGATAAACGCGATAAGTTGGAGAGATAAATTTCTCTAAGTAGGGAGCACTTGCATTGATACTGGTTGTTGATAATTACGACAGCTTTACTTACAACCTGGTTCAATATCTGGGAGAACTCGCAGCCGAATTTGAGGTTGCCCAAGACATACAGGTTTATAGAAATGATCAGATTACCCTAACAGACATCGAAAAACTTCAACCTGACGCCATTGTTATTTCCCCAGGTCCAGGCCGTCCTCAAGATGCCGGAATATCTCTGGCCTTAATCGAAAAGATGGGGGCACAGGTCCCTATCTTGGGCGTCTGTTTAGGACATCAAAGTATTGGTCAAGTGTTTGGTGGAGATATCGTGGCGGCACCCGTGCTGATGCATGGTAAAACCTCTCCTATTAGTCACACGTCCCAGGGTGTTTTTACTGGCCTAGAGAACCCTTTTACCGCAACTCGGTATCATAGTTTGGTGATTGATAAGGAAACCTGTCCAGATGTCTTGGAAATTACGGCCTGGACTGAAGACGGAACAATTATGGGGGTGCGTCATCGGAACTATCCTCACGTTGAAGGCGTCCAGTTTCACCCAGAGAGTATTTTGACAACTTCGGGGAAACGATTACTCAAGAATTTTTTGAGCAACCTTAATTTTCGATAACTCATATTAGCCATAAGGCAATAGCACAGACCATTCAGGGATAGAAGAGCAAGGAGACTATGAAGCGGCGAAGGTTCATGCACTATGTGCAGGCAGGATTGATTACAAGTCTAAGTACTGGCATTGCCACCCATTGGCAATCTTCCCCTGCCCAGGCAGCGGGGTCTCTCAGCATTCGTTGGTTAGGCCATACCTGTTTCCTCTTTTCAGGCAACGGCACCCAGGTTTTGGTCAATCCATTTCGTCCCACTGGCTGCACCGCCAAATATCCTGCTCCCCAAGCCTCAGCCAATATTGTGTTGATCAGTAGCCGTCTTTTAGATGAAGGCGTGGTTGAAGGGTTAGCGGGTAAGCCTAAACTCTTATTTGAACCAGGAGCCTATAAGGCTGAGGGCCTCCAATTCCAAGGCATTCGTACCCTCCATGATCGGGTGAATGGGTATCGCTTTGGCACCAATGTTGCCTGGAAATGGGTCCAAGGCGGCGTTAACGTGGTTCACCTAGGAGGGATTGCTTCCCCCATTAGTGTGGAGCAAAAAATCCTCATGGGTCGCCCGGATGTTCTGTTAATCCCGGTGGGAGGTAGTGCCAAGGCCTATACCCCTGAGGAAGCCAAGGCCGCAATCCAGACCCTAAACCCCAAAGTGGTGATTCCCACCCATTACAAAACGGCTGCAGCGGATCCGAATACCTGCGATTTGCAGTCTGTAGAAGATTTCTTATCTTTGATGCAAGGGGCAACTATCCGGCGAGTGGGCGGTAACGGCATCACCATTAGTGCCAATAGCCTGCCCAGTTCGGGACAAATTGTTCAAGTTCTGAGTTATTAAGGCCAGAAGGAGAGTCTCTCCCATGCAACTGCAGGGTGGAAACGAGCGTGAGAAATGCTGCTTGTTTTCGCCCTGTCGTTTTTAGAATATGACTAGGCAAACGAAAAATATCTCTTCAACGTTGGTTGCCGGATCAGAATCACCATCGACGATACCGAATCGTAGGGATAGATCTCTGATCGTTATTACACCCAGAAAGTGGGTTAAGAAGCTGTTGATCTAAGCGAAGCACGAACATCTCGCGGTTGAAATTACAATGCTTGTGGATGAACCGAGTTAGAATCTATCGGGGTCAACTGTTCTGAAATCTCTCTGTTCCAACTCATTCATCGGAAAAGCAAGCTCGTAGGTTATTCCACTGCGTTAGGTTATACCCAAGAATCCATCCTATGCGTTCTAGTTCTGATAGCGTATGGTTAGCTAGGTTTTGCTTGCTCTGTAAGCTTTATATGGCATCTTCTTGATGTCCAATAACATCTTCATCCTCCTCTTTCACTTTTTATGACTGTTATTCCCGATTTCTTGAGCCATCTGAATCCCTCTCAGCGACAAGCGGTAGAGCACTTTTGTGGCCCACTGTTGGTCGTTGCTGGTGCGGGATCTGGGAAGACACGGGCCCTGACCTACCGCATCTCAAATTTGGTTATGCGGCATCGGGTGAATCCGGGCAATATTTTGGCCGTGACTTTTACGAATAAAGCTGCTCGGGAGATGAAGGAGCGGATTGAAAAGTTATTTGCTGAACAGCTTGCCCAGCAAGACTATGGTAAGGCTCTGGAGTTATTGGCCCCACAGCAGCAAACCCAGTTGCGCTCGCAAGTCTATAAAACCATCACCAAACCCTTATGGGTAGGCACTTTCCATAGTCTCTGCGCCCGTTTATTGCGGATGGAAATTGAGAAGTATCAGGACGAGAAAGGCCGCAAGTGGCAGCGCAACTTTTCCATTTTTGATGAATCTGATGTCCAGAGTCTGATTAAAGATATTGTTGTCAATCAGCTCAACCTAGACGACCGCAAATTTCAACCCCGCTCCGTCAGATTTGCCATTAGCAATGCTAAGAATCAAGGCTGGAACCCGCAAGAACTAGAAGCCAATCAGCAAGACTTTCGCGGTCGCGTCATTTCTCAGGTCTATAGCAAATATCAAGATGCCCTGGCGTCCAATAACGGCCTTGATTTTGATGATTTGATTCGAGTGTTGGTGCAGCTTCTCAAGCAGAATGAACAAGTTTTAGCCTATTGGCACCAGCAATTCCACCATATGCTCGTGGATGAGTATCAAGACACCAATCATACTCAGTATGATTTACTGCGGCTGTTAGCCACCAATGGCACTGACACCAAAAACTTTAATAACTGGGAGCACCGCTCCGTTTTTGTTGTCGGCGATGCCGATCAGTCCATTTATTCCTTCAGAGCCGCTGATTTCAAGATTTTGATGGGATTTCAGCAAGACTTTGGCGATGGTTTACCCGATGATGACACCCGAACCATGGTGAAGTTAGAGGAAAACTATCGCTCCACTGAAAATATTTTGCAAGTTGCCAATGAACTCATTGATAACAACACAGAACGGATCGATAAAATCCTCAAACCCACCCGCAGTGCCGGGGAACCGATCTACTGCTATCGGGCCGACGACGAGTTACATGAATCAGACTTCGTCGTGCAGCAAATACGAACCCTAGAACAATCCCATCCGGAATTGAGTTGGGGAGACTTTGCCATTCTCTATCGAACCAATGCCCAATCTCGGGCATTTGAAGAAGGTTTAGTCCGTTGGAGTATTCCTTATACCGTGGTGGGGGGCCTCAAGTTTTATGATCGCCGTGAGATCAAAGATGTCCTGGCCTATCTACGCCTGATTGTAAATCCAGCCGATACCGTCAGCCTCAAGCGGGTGATCAACACCCCGCGTCGGGGAATCGGTAAAACCACCTTAGACCGGGTCACCAATGCCGCCCAAGAGTTAGGCGTGCCCCTATGGGAAATGCTGACAGAAGAAACAGCCGTTAAGACCCTCGCCGCCCGCAGTGCGAAGCCAATTTTGCAGTTTGTAGAAATGATGCGTCACTGGCAAGGCCAAGTTGAAACCCAATCAGCGGCCCATATTATCCAAGGCATTTTAGAAGATTCTGGCTATGTGTTGGACTTAAAAAATCAGGGCACAGATGAAGCCGATGATCGCATTGGCAACGT
>CALDHF010000389.1 GCA_937941595.1 uncultured Acaryochloris sp.
GGCGCTGAGGTTGTCACACCCATCATGGGGTAAGCAGGACTTATCGATACAATTTACGGAAATCTTCAGGGCTTAAAGTCCAGTCAAGTTAAGCAACTCCGGCGGCTTTACCATCAACGGCTACCGAGTGACCGGGTGACCACGTCTGAATTTGCCCAAAGACTGGCAGCCATTAGTACAGATATTCAACAACCCATTAGTACCTATCTCAATCGTCGAGGACAGGTGATTCGAGTGGGAGTAGGCTCCCCTCGCCAAACCCAAATTCCACCTCTGGAGCTGCCTCGATATGGCGCTGAGCGCTTAAGTGGCATTCGCTGTATTGCCACAACGATGAAAGCGGAAGTTCCCAAAGAATCCGCGTTAACGGCCATGGCGCTCCAGCGTCTAGATGCCTTAGCCGTTTTGACCATGACCGGATCAGGATTTGAACGGCGAGGCGGTGGCGCCACCGGATATGTAAAATCAACCTACCTAGCCCATTTAGTTCCCGATCCCACGACTCCTTGGACCATTTCGTCTCCCCTGAGCCTCGACCAGCTTGCTCAGCAAGACTTGATGGATCTCGTCGAGGCCCTGGAAACAGAGTTCAGTCGCTCGCTCTCAGATGGACTGGCGAGTGCTAACCTCGACCCGAATGCCGAACATGTCTTGATCGTGGGGGTAATGACTCAAAAAACAGCGGCTGGCTTTGAGGCAGGACTCTCAGAAGTTTCCCTATTGGTTGAAAGTGCGGGTGGGGCGGTCCTAGAAATCCTGAGACAAAAACGAACGCAGCCCCATCCCCAAACCGTTGTTGGTGCTGGCAAAGTGCAGGAAATTGCGCTGCGCGCTCAAACCCTAGGGGCTACCCTGATCGTGTTTAATCAAGATCTGTCCCCGTCACAAGTGCGAAATCTAGAAACTCAAATTGGCATTCGCGTGGTGGATCGCACAGAAGTGATTTTGGATATCTTCGCCCAGCGGGCTCAATCCCAAGCCGGAAAACTTCAGGTTGAATTAGCACAATTAGAGTATATGCTGCCTCGATTGGCGGGGCGAGGCCAGGCCATGTCTCGTTTGGGGGGCGGGATTGGTACCCGCGGCCCTGGTGAAACCAAATTGGAAACAGAACGACGGGCCATTCAACGCCGCATTAGCAGGCTGCAACAATCCGTTAATCAATTGCAAGCCCATCGCTCTCGCTTACGGCAGCGTCGCCAGCATCAACAGGTGCCCTCCATCGCGGTGGTCGGCTACACCAATGCAGGCAAGTCGACGTTGCTCAATGTCCTCACCAATGCCGAGGCATACACAGCCGATCAGCTATTTGCCACCCTTGACCCCACCACCCGCCGACTCAGTATTACCGATCCAGACACCCATGAAGTCCAGACCTTGGTGTTAACAGATACGGTAGGATTCATTCACAATTTACCGCCCCCCCTGATGGATGCCTTTCGAGCAACCCTGGAAGAGGTCACAGATGCCGAAGCGTTGCTGCATGTGGTCGATCTCTCCCATCCTGACTGGGAACACCATCTCCAATCTGTCATGGATCTATTGGCCACGATGCCGATCACCCCTGGCCCGGGGTTGATTGCTTTTAATAAAATGGATCAAGTTGAGAGTGAAGCTCTGGCTTTAGCGCGCGACAAGTTTCCCCACGCTATCTTTATCTCAGCCCAAGACCGACTGGGCTTAAATACCCTTCGCCAAAAGCTTGTGGAATTAATTGACTATGCCACACCCTCTGCATGACCGTCTCGAAATAACCAAGCTAACCCTTAAACCGAGCGAGCAATATCCAATGATCAATTTAACCGTTCCCGACATGGCTTGTTCCGCATGTTCAGAGACCATCACCCAAGCTATCTTAGCCTTAGACCAACAAGCCAAGGTTGAGGCTAACCTCACGACCAAAGAAGTGACGGTAGACACTCACTGTTCGGGCACCGAGATCAAAACTGCGATCGCATCTGCGGGCTATACTCCCACCTAATAGTTCCAAAGCCAGCCTCACACTTCGGCCTACCTCCTTTTCAAAGACAACGCTGCCAGATCACAGATAGATTATTAGCTGGCATTGCCACCGTTTTCTGTAAGATCAGCCCCTGCTGCGTAGCAACCGTCACAACATCCCTCAGGTGCCGGATGCCCCATGTCGAATCCCGACTTCGCAAGGATTGATCAAACGCAAAATTGCTAGGAGCCATTGGCTGATCCGCTTGGATAAACGGCCCATACAGGTACAACAGCCCTGGGAAAGACAACACCTTTGCGGCTCCTGCCATCAATCCCATCGTCACTTCCCAAGGCGCAATATGAATCATATTGATATTGACAATCGCCACAACATCTGTGGGAGACAAGCCAACATTAGCAAGAGCCAGCTTTACCTGATCAGACCAACTCGGATTCAGCATATCTAACGCAATCGGTTGACGCAGATTTTCTAAACGCCCCTGATTTCGCCAAGCTGCAATACTTTCCAAATGGGACGGAGACACATCACTCGGCAACCATTGCAAATGGGGAAAGTGGTGGGCAAAGCAAGCCACATGCTCCCCCGTCCCACTAGCAATTTCCAGCACAATGCCTTGAGACGGTAAACACTGTTGTAAAACCGTCAAAATAGGATCGCAATTCCGCTGGAACGCTGGAGCATATTGACGACAGTCCATATTTTCCATGAGCTATCAGCGACTGTGGGCACTTTACGTAATCAGGAACGTCTCCAGTGTTACATGCCGACTGTGATCACAGACACACCTTCGTTATCAGAGCAACCCGCCTCTAAAATTGTCACAACTTGAACGAAGACTAGCCATCGTGACTGTTAATATATCCTAAAGAATAGATTTATTAAGCTATATTGCACAACTTTTTTTACTTTATTCACCCTCAAGTCTTGGTTTAACTTATGTCTACTCCAAAACACCCCATGAAACGTTTTGTCAGCATTGCCCT
>CALDHF010000390.1 GCA_937941595.1 uncultured Acaryochloris sp.
GAACTAGAACAGAATCTCCAGCACTGCTATATCGAAACCAATGGTATCCGTTTGCACTACGTCACTCAAGGGGAAGGACCTTTAGTTGTATTGCTGCACGGTTTCCCTGAGTTTTGGTATTCGTGGAGGCACCAAATTTCCGAGCTAGCCCAGCATTTCAAAGTTGTAGCGCTAGATCTTAGAGGCTACAACGACAGTGATAAGCCTAAGGAGGCGAAGTCTTATCACATAACCGAGCTAATGAAAGATGTTCAAGGGGTGATCAAAGGCTTAGGGTACAACGATTGCATACTTGCTGGACATGATTGGGGAGGAGCCATTGCATGGAGCTTTGCCCATCGTTATCCAGAGATGGTGGAAAAACTGATCGTGATGAATATGCCTCATCCTGCGGCCTTTAGCAAAGCTTTAAAAAGCAACCCCCAGCAAATGCTCAAGAGTTGGTATATTCCGTTTTTCCAACTCCCTTTCTTGCCAGAACTTTTAATGCAAGCTGAGGACTATCGAGCTATCACCTCTACTTTTTCGGATGGGGTCTCGAATAAGCATGCTTTTTCACCCAAAGATATCGAAGTTTTCAAAGATGCGGCTGCTAAGCGAGGAGCACTCTCAGCCATGCTGAACTACTATCGCAGCAACTCTGATCTATTCCAGCAGGACTGGAAAACGCTAGAAACACCGACTCTAATGCTGTGGGGCGTTGACGACTCTGTTTTAGGAAAAGAGCTTACCTATTCAACCAAACCCTATGTTGAGGATCTCAGGATTAAATACATTGAGAACTGTAGCCATTGGATACAGCAGGAACAACCCGAACTTGTGAATCGCTATATGCTGGAATTTCTCTTACCTGAGGATGATACTGCAGTTACACTCAACGGTTCACCTACCAGCAAATCTTTAGCTTCGGCAAGCTCCTCGTTCTAATAGACCTCAGCTTTTGGCAATCGATACAGACATGTTTTTCCAAGTCCCCCTTGAATTGGCCGTGAAGCTAGACCAGCAAGTACTCAACTAAAACGATTGGGTAAAACTTGCATAAATATTCACGAATATTTATGTTTGTCATAATTTATTTTGTAAAAGCAAAAGGAGAGAGTATTCCAAAGGTCGAATTTAGCTTATGGTGTGGATAGCTGTGCTACTTTTTGAGCCTAGCGTCGGTCTCTGGTGGTCATAACGTTTCAACCCTAAATAAATGGACAATTGCTATCCGTCATTGTTCTTAATTGTCAATTCACAACACAGCTACACATCAGGTTTATTGCCAATAAACCGTTTCTCTTCGATATAACAGGGTATGCAAGAACTTTCCTATTTAGAAATCCCCACACCGAATACTGACGCTGTTAGACATTGGTTGCAAACTTCCTACATTCCCCCTTCAGGCCAAAAGATATCGACGCCGACGGGCTGCCGTTTACAATTCCCAGGGCAGTCCAGTGAACTGGCAATCTTTGTATGGTCTTTGCAACGGACCACCTATCTCAAGGTGTTTCGCTGGGGGTCTGCTCCGGTACGGCAAGAGAAGAAACTGGTTAAAACCTTAGAGCAGGAACTCAGAACCCAATTCCCTTATGACTATCCCCAGCCCCCCAAGATTGACTTAGACCAAGAGTCCATCTTTTCGGCTTTGGCAAAAGACTATCCCCGCACGGTCCAGTATTTCCAGCACTTTCCCAATGGTGAATATGATCTCACACGGGCCTATTGGTGGGAGCAGCGATGGCGTGAGGGAGTGCGTCGTCCTCAACAACCTCGACAGGTCGTGTTCTCCCAATCGGGCTCGAAGGAGCCTGAGTATGATCTGGTTTATCTGGGGGGAGCCTTAGGGGTTATCCATGCCGCCGTGATGGCCCGCTTAGGCTATCGGGTATTGCTGATTGAACGACTGCCCTTTGGACGGATGAACCGGGAATGGAATATCTCTCGGAGTGAGTTTGCCAATTTAATTGATCTGGGTCTCTTCACCCCTGCTGAGTTTGAATGCTTGATTGGCTGTGAATATCAAGACGGTTTTCACAAGTTCTTTGATGCCAATAATCCTTCCCAATGCCAAGCCCCGGTATTGAGTACCCCCACGGTCCTAAATATTGCCATTGATTCAGAACGGCTGCTGCGGTTATGTGGCGAGAAACTCAGGCAAGCAGGGGGAGAAATCTGGGACCAAACAGAGTTCCAGCAAGTTGATATTACCCAGACCTCGGCCTGTATCCAAACGGTCCACCTTCCGAGTGGTGCCGAAAAAATGGTGACAGGTCGGCTGTTGGTCGATGCAATGGGCACCGCTTCGCCCATTGCCTGGCAGCTCAATGGGGGGCGGTCTTTTGAAAGCGTCTGTCCAACCGTGGGAGCCGTTATTTCCGGGTTAGACCGAGCGGTTTGGGATGCTAAGTATGGGGATGTTCTCAATAGCCATGGTGACCTATCTCGGGGACGGCAACTTATCTGGGAGTTATTCCCAGGCAAGGGAGATGAGCTGACCTTTTATCTGTTCCATTACCATCAGGTGCATCCTGACAATCCTGGGTCTTTGCTGGAGATGTATGAGGACTTTTTTACGATTCTGCCGGAATATCGGCGCTGCGATCTAGACCAGTTGACTTGGATCAAGCCCACGTTTGGATATATTCCCGGACATTTCAGTATCGATAGTTGCGATCGCACGATTGCATACGATCGTCTTGTCTCTATTGGCGACTCGGCCTCATTGCAGTCCCCACTCATCTTTACGGGATTCGGCTCCCTCGTTCGCAACTTACCTCGCCTCACGGATTTACTGGATACAGCCTTAAAGCATGACTTGCTTAAAGCCCAGAACCTCAATCAAATTCGGGCTTATCAAAGTAATGTGGCTGTCACTTGGCTATTTTCAAGGGGCATGATGGTGCCGACGGGTAAACACCTGCCACCCCAACGCGTCAACTCCATGCTCAATACCTTCTTTGGCATTCTGGAATCAGAAGATCCAGACACTACCGAAGCCTTTATCAAAGATCGGTTCGGCTGGCTTCCCCTCAATCGGATGGCCCTCAAAGCGGCGTTTATTAACCCAGCCTTACTCCTGTGGATTTGGGTCGTAGTGGGTCCCAGAGATTTGCTGCGCTGGTTAGGCAGTTACTGGAGTTTCAGTGTTGATGCCTTTGTGAATGCTCTCTTGCGTTCCTGGTTTCCTCAGTTTGTGCGGTGGCTACAACCCTGGCTAGAAGAGCGATTCCCCCAGGTGTGGCTAGGGCTGTTGGCCCGCAGCTATGCTGTGACCTACTCTTTAGGACAGGCACGGGTGGAACAAGTTCTTAAGCCCCAAACTAAGTCAGAACCTGCTGTCGTTAAATAATTGGATGCCGCCTATCAAAGGTGCGAATGAAACAAAGACATGAACATGATTCAAAGAACCAAGGTTCTGGAAGCCTGAACGAATCAATCATTCAGGCTTGTCAGCTGGTTGATAAGTCAATCTAGAGATCACCACAAATAGGATCAGGCCGACCAGGGGACTAATGAATGTTGGTATACCGTCAAAATCAGCAGTTAACCAATGATTGGGAATATAGAAAAGCGTATTGTCAATGCCGAACGTAACGGGCATGAGCGCAAACAACACCAGTCGGGTTAAGGCACCGCTAACAATACAGGCTAAAGCTCCTGCCTGCGTTGACTTTGGATAGAATAGTCCACCGACCAACGGCACCAGTAATCCAGCCAACCCCAGATCAAACGCTAACAGGAGTAACACCCCTGTCTGGGGTATTTTAAAAGCTAACAAGACCCCCATCATCGTAATCAACACGGCCCTGGCCCGGGTCAGAGTCAGAAGCTGATCAATACTATTTTGGCTGTCTTGGCGAATACCCAAAATATTATGAGCAATCACAGAAGAAGTCCCAAGAATCGCCCCATCGGCGGTTGAAAGTGATGCCGACAGAATCGCTACAATCACCAACAAGGACAGAGATGAAGGCACTACAGTCTGCAACATTGCATACAGGATCGGTCCCTCCGGAATGATGCCAGCTTGCGCCAGAATTTTGGGTGCTGACAAGGCAATGACTGAAAACGGGACCCCAATGATCACAGTGCCCAGAGAGCCAATCAAACAGGCTTTTTGAGCCGTGTCGGGACTTTCGGCTGCAAAAATGCGGGCCATAAAGTCAATGGCTACAATATCTCCTAAGCCTAGGGCCAGCAACGTCGCCCAATTGACAAGGGCACCCGCATCAGCACGAGTCAGTTGTTCAAGAGCCATCGGCCCTGTGCCAGCCGGGATCTCTAGACCAAAGTTCAGACCGATAAACCCCAATAAACACAGTGATCCCACCAAAGCAATAGAGACTTGAATCGCATCTGTATAGGCAACGGCAAATAAACCACCGCTAGCGGTATAGATCAAGACCACAGTGGCCAGCAGCAAGACCCCAAGAGGGTAAGACGTTCCTAAGAAAGTCTGAAATAGATAGCCTCCGGCTACTAAGTTGCCTGCCAAGAGTAACGAAAAACTGACGACCATCAACACGGCTGCAACCCATTCCGTTGTCCGTCCGTATTTGACCCGATAGAAATCGGGTAATGTAACTAGCCCCATCCGGTTCATGGGTTTCGCAAAAAACAGGGCGGTCAGAAACAAGCATAACGCCAACCCCAAGGGTAAACAGGCCCCGGCCCAAAATCCGAATTCTGACGCTAAATCGGTATTACCAAGGGTCGCGTTGGAGTCAACGGACTGAGCCATTAAGGTCGCAGCGGCAAGGGGCAAGGTCAGCCCTCGGCCTGCCACTAAAAAGTTGACACTATCGCCTTTGATTTGTTGAGACGCATAAATACCAATGCCAAGGGTGACCACGAGGAAGGCAATGATACCGCCTGGAAGCAACAATCCTGCCATATCGGTTATCCAGAAATGCGGTTCACATGCCCAATTTCATCAGGCATAACTTTACTCGAACCGAGTTCAACAAATTGCTTGGCATACCGTCTTGGATTTAAGCCTCTTTGTGCACTCAGACTGACCCGCATGGTATCAGAATAAATTTAGGTAAGAAGTCATCATCCAGACTTAGTGAGTACTTACCAGACTTTCCAAAGTCTCATACTGTTGATCACTGTCTTCACAAGTGTCACTGTCTTCACAAGTGTCACCGTCTTCGCAAGTATCACCGTCTGGTAGATGATGAGCTTGGACACGCTGAGTCAGCAGCGCTGCAATCAACATAAATCCGCCCCCTAAGACAACGGCTGCGAGACGGTTGTCAGCAAACACATGACTCATCATCCACCCCAGTCCTAAGGCAGCAACAATCTCTGGCAGGACGATAAAGAAGTTAAAAATGCCCATATACAAACCGCTTTTTTCTGCGGGCAAGGAACTAACAAGCATGGCATAGGGGAGGGACAACATACTCGCCCAGGCAATCCCAATGCCAACCATAGGCAATAGCAGAATGTACTGATTGTGAATCAGGAGCAATGAACTTAACCCCATAGCCCCAGCCGCTAGACAGAGAGAGTGGGTTGTTTTGAGGCCAAGACGTTTGGTTAATTTAGGCAAGACAAAAGAGAACAGACAACAGACTGCGTTATACATGGCAATGCAGAGTCCGGCCCATTCAATGCCAGCCGAGTACAGCAAGGTGCCTTCAGAAGTGGCCCCAAAAATGTTGTGTGCGATCGCAGGTGGGAAATACAAAAACAAACAGAACATTCCAAACCAGCTAAAGAACTGGACCCAGGCCAACTGGCGCATCGTTGTGGGCATCTCTCGCAAGGCGATACCAATATCGACCACCATGCCTTGGGACGCAGTCTTTGATTTTTGAGGTTGTCGTTTCTCAAACTCACTAGGGCTGGGTTCATCCGTGGTGACTACAGTCCACACCACGGTCCCTAAAAAAATTAAAGCCCCGATATAAAACGACAGCTTAACGGCAATGGGAATCTCGTGGAAGTTCTCTTGGGATTCAACGACCCCAAAAACATGATGTAGTAACCAGGGCAAAGCAGAGGCAATTACCCCTGCTAAACCATGAAAAACACCCTGAATGGTAAACCCTAAAGTGCGTTGATCTTCGGGTAACAAATCCCCAACAAAAGAGCGAAAGGGCGTCATACTGACATTAGCCGAGGTATCCAGAACCCACAGCAAACCCACAGCCATCCATAAACTGGGCGCATTGGGCATAAGAATGAGTGCTATGGAACCTGCGATCGCACCTGCCAAAAAATAAGGTCGCCGCCGTCCCAAGGGCCCCCAGGTATGATCGCTCAGATACCCAATAATGGGCTGCACCACCAGTCCCGTTAACGGAGCTGCCAACCATAGCAAAGGGAGTTGGTGAACCCGAGCACCGAGATGCTCAAAAATACTGCTGGTATTGGCCATCTGCAAGCCCCAGCCAAACTGGATGCCAAAAAAGCCAAAACTCATGTTCCATAGTTGCCAGAAGCTGAGCTTTGTTGAATCCTTTGGAGTCTGCTCAGCCTCAGGAGCCGCGCTCTTGGGCTTATCAGTTGCTCGCCCTAAACCTATCATCGAGGGCACCTACAGCTCAGCAGTCTATGAAAGGGATAATTGATAGACCAACCTCAAAAACAAACAAGAATGCCAACAAGCTCTCTTTTTACAATCGACTATATTTTTATCTGTCTGCGCTTCAAAGATCAAGTCTTGTCGATTTAGAACTCTATTTGCATAGTCTACACAGTCCACTTTAGTTTTCCCTATAAAGACCAATCAGTGATAATGATCACGGTTAAAAAGTGACAAAAGTAAAGAAAATTCTCATTAGTTTATATTCTTTGAGATTGAATTTTGTCTTTTTAGATGAATGACATATCGACGCTTTGATGTGTCGCTGCAATGGTATTGCTTACGTAGCAGTTGATTTCTAGTTGGTAACGGGCAAAATAGGCCAGACCTTCTAGTCAGCATTGTAAATGAAATCCAAAAGTCATAGATGGAGCACCTCTCTGCCATGGATGGGTGTCAGTGTCGTTGCTCTAATGGTTGCTGGATGTGGGCCAAGCCTTAAGAGCCAGTGTCAGATCCTGGGTAACACTCATAATAAAAATTTCCAGAAAGTGCTTGCCCTAAGACCTGCGGGCAGCTTGGCCTACGATCACAGCATTGAAAAGCAGATGGCATCAACCTGGACAGAGTCAGCTAAACAGCTAGAAAAGCTCGATATTTCGGATTCCAAACTCAACAAGATACAGGGTGAGTTAGTGGCTGCCCATCGACAGGCAGGAGAGAAAACCAGTCAAGCTGCCGCT
>CALDHF010000391.1 GCA_937941595.1 uncultured Acaryochloris sp.
TCAAAAGATTCAGGAGAGAGCGATTGAGGCATTTATTGCCGTAGATGCAGCGGGTTTGTCGCGGGTTGATTTCTTCTATGTGGAATCTACTGGGGAAGTGTTGATCAATGAAATCAATACCTTACCTGGGTTTACGGCAACCAGCATGTATCCTCAGCTCTGGGGAGCCTCAGGCGTGAGCTTTCCAGCGCTAGTGGACCGTCTAATTCAGCTAGCTGTGGAGTACCATGCTCCCGCTGCATAGCGGCTGAGGGATGCAGCGGCCAAGATGGACAGTCATTCAAGGTGTACACACTGAGAATTGTAGGTGGGACTTCATTGATTTACAGGTGGGAAGTGGTGGAGATAACGACCTGCGTCCACACTTACAAGACGGGAACAGATTGTTATCATCAGGACTGTGGCTTACCCTCTCCGGCAATTACCCAGAAAGGCAGCTTTTCAGAGATTAAACACACAGACTTAAGGATACGGGTTGAGGATGAAGATACAGGCAATAGATACAGTAGTCTCCAACTGGTCAGGGGATTGTTTAGGGATTGGCTTTTTTGAAGATAATGTTGATCTAGAGAACCAACTCACCCAATTAGACCAACGCCTCGGCAATATCTTGCAAGAACTAATGCATGAAACCGAGTTTACAGGCAAATCTGGAGAGCAGCCTTGGACTCGTATCTCTGGTCAGGGGCCCGTTCGTAAAATCATGCTCATCGGTCTTGGTGGGAAGGAAGATTTTAGCCTAGAAACCCTGAGGCAGGCTGCCGCTACCTTCGTCAAAACTGCCCAAAAGCAAAAAGCGGCTAACATCGGATTGCAGTTGCCCCATTGCCATGAAGACGCCACAGCCTCTGCCCAGGCCATGGCCGAAGGTATCGAACTGGCTTTGCATCAAGATATTCGCTTTAAATCCGATCCAGAGGCTCAGAAAGCGAGTGAATATCCTCAAGACATCAGCTTGTTCGGGGTAGAGAACCAAGCCGCTGCCATTGAGAAAGCCCAGAAAATTTGTGCAGGAGTCCTCCTCACCCGGGAACTGGTCGCTGCGCCTGCCAATGTGGTGACCCCGAGCGCGCTAGCAGACACTGCGGCCCAAATTGCTGCGGATCATGGTCTTACTCTAGAAGTCTTAGAACGAGAAGAGTGTGAAGCCCAAGGAATGGGGGCTTTTCTGGGGGTCTCTTTAGCCTCTGATTTGCCGCCCAAATTTATCCACCTCACCTACAAGCCCAGTGGGACACCCCGCCGAAAACTCGCCATTGTCGGTAAGGGGGTGACCTTTGATTCTGGTGGACTCAACCTCAAGGTTGGCGGCAGTGGTATTGAAACCATGAAAATGGATATGGCGGGATCAGGGGCGACCCTGGGTGCTGCCAAAGCCATCGGTCAACTCCAGCCTGATGTGGAAGTCCATTTTATTGTGGCAGCAGCAGAGAATATGATTAGCGGCCATGCCCTCCGCCCAGGAGATATCCTGACCGCCTCTAACGGTAAAACTATCGAAATTAACAATACAGATGCTGAAGGACGGCTGACTCTGGCCGATGCCTTGGTGTTTGCTGAAAAGCAGGGCGTAGATGCCATTGTTGATTTAGCGACCTTAACGGGAGCCTGTATTGTTGCTTTGGGCCAAGAGATTGCGGGGATGTGGACACCAGAAGATAGCTTGGCGGAGGAACTCACTCAGGCATCCCAACAAGCAGGAGAGAAGTTTTGGCGGATGCCCCTAGAAGACAAATATTTTGAGGGTCTAAAATCTCCCATTGCCGATATGAAAAACACGGGTCCACGTCCAGGGGGATCGATTACGGCAGCGTTGTTCTTGCAACAATATATTGAGAAAACACCCTGGGCCCATCTAGATGTGGCTGGACCCGTGTGGACTGAGAAAGAACATGGATATCTCAATGTCGGTGCAACGGGTTTTGCGGTCCGTACCCTTGTTAATTGGGTAATGGGCTAAGAGACCAACGGTTCTATTGGTTATGTTTTTGAGTGTTAGGGGTGCAATGCCTTTTGGGGAGTTCGTATCCCTAACAAGTGCCATATCCGTATGTATGGATGCTGCATATGGCACCAACCCTCCCTTACAGTGTTTGTTCATCGTTCTTTTATTCCTTGGCCTTCATGAGTAACTCAGTCCTATCCTCTGAACAATTGGTCCAACAACTGGAATGGCGCTACGCGACCAAACAGTTTGACCCCACTCGCAAAATTCCTGACCCCATCTGGGATGCCTTAGAAAAAAGCTTGGTGCTAGCCCCTTCTTCTTTTGGGTTGCAGCCTTGGAAATTCTTTGTTGTTCATAATCCT
Organism: uncultured Acaryochloris sp.; assembly: GCA_937941595.1. GTDB lineage: Bacteria > Cyanobacteriota > Cyanobacteriia > Thermosynechococcales > Thermosynechococcaceae > Acaryochloris. Next base: position 2,311 of record CALDHF010000391.1, read on the forward strand.
CAAAGTCGGCAGCAACTGCTGGAACATTCCTGGGGCCAAACCCAAGTTGTGGATGCTTCCCATTTAGTGGTGTTAGCGATTAAAAAATCAGTCGGTGCTGAAGATGTGGATCTCAATATGCAGCTGACCGCTGATATTCGCCAAGTTGAAATCGATACTTTGACGGGATATGCCAATGTCATCAAAAACTTTTTAGCCAATCCTAAAAATCCTGACTTTGATGTCAATGATTGGGCGGCTCGGCAAGTGTATATTGCTCTGGGTCAATTCATGACCAGTGCCGCGATGCTCGGTATTGATACCTGCCCCATGGAAGGATTTATGCCAGCTAAATATGATCAAGTCTTAGGTTTGGCGGGTACCGAATATGCTTCGGTACTGGCTTGTCCGGCTGGCTATCGTCATCCTGATGATAAATATGCCCAGCTTCCCAAGGTTAGATTTAAGCAAGCAGATATTATTGCTCAGATTCACTGAAGGTTGTCTTAGTCCATCGCTTAAACCCTGCATCTGATGTAGATCTGAAGCCAGAAGTGAATTCTGATGCTAGATCTGTCTAGACTAAGATGAGAACAGCCTCTACGGGTAAACAGCTATGGCATTAGAACCTTGCCGAGTGTGTGGTGTGTTGAATAGTACAGACGCCGAAATTTGTCTGAGTTGCGAATTTCCGACGAAAGGTCGTCGCCGTCCCGCTATTTTTCAATGGGCAGCTATTGGCCTATTTGTGTTGTTTACCATTCCCTTGGTGATGACGGTTATGAATCAATTCAAATCTAAACCCCAATCCCGGCCCCCCCAATCTTTATCCATTGATTATCAGTCTCGTTAATTACACTCCATGCCTCGGTTGATCTCCACGCTGACAGTGCCTCGTCGTCGAATGTTGCAAATGACGGGTGCTTTGATGCTGTCAATGCTATGGCCTCATGTTGCTTACGGACAAACCGGCCGTCAGGTTAGAGATATTGCGAAAGCCGTAACGGTGTTGGTCTCACCCCAAAGTAGTTCTGGATCGGGTGTGCTAATTAAGCAAGAGGGGAATCGCTACTATGTCCTCACAGCCAAACATGTGATTGAATCCACCCGTGCTGGTGAAGAAGCTGAAGTGATTACAGTAGATCAGCAGTCTCATCCCATCAATACTCAAGCGATCTTGTACCTGTCAGGCGTGGACTTGGCCTTGATTCAATTTGAAAGCGATCGCACCTATCCCGTCGCCACCCTCGGCAACTCCGAATCGGCAACGGAAACCGATACTATCTATATCGCAGGGTTTCCGCTGCCTGGACAAGCAATCACGACTCCCACTTTTACGATCACCAAGGGTGTAATCACGGGAAAAGGACAGTATCAACGCGGCTATGGCTTGGTTTATGACAACGTCACCCAACCAGGTATGAGTGGTGGTCCCATCCTTAATGCTGCTGGGCAACTGATTGGCATTCATGGGTTAGCAGAAGGCGAACGAGTTCAAGGGGTTGCGGTCAAAGCAGGTCTTAACCTGGGTGTTCCCATCAATACAATTCTGGATCTCACTCCCCTGGCCCTCCAGCAGCACGCTAATCCTGTAGCTCCCCCATTGTCAGTATCCCCTGACGAAACAGAACAAACGTTTCGCGCTTTTTTGGATCAACATTATGCGGCGATGGCTCCACTGGTAGAAACCCGCAATGCTGCCCGGCTGTTCAATTATCTGCCCATTAGCAAAGAGCGTTTTCGCTATCAACAACGCCAGGGTAATATCCAAAACTATAATGATCGCGTTGCTGGTGCTTCGCAGTTTTATAGTCGTATCCCCACCACCGAAATTTGGAAGCTCTCGTTTGAAATTACCGATCTCCAGATGCCTGACCCAGATCATGCAACAGTGTCCCATATTGAAACCGTTAAATGGTCCTACTGGCCTGGTGTCCTGCGTGGAGTGGTCCGGCGTCGAGAAACAGTCACCTGGGAACGGATCAACGGCCAGTGGAAAATTGTCTCTGTCGTTGAAGGAGAACGGCTATAGCCAGTGAGCTAATGATTTTAGGAAATATGTGTTTTCAGTAAGAACATAGACGTTATCAGGGATAGGGTTGCAGCCAAACCTCAAGTTTTCCCAGTATTTGTCGGAGGGACTCCATCTCCACGAGCTTGATAGCCTTGGCCATCGTTACGACCCGCCTTTTTCGTTCTTGATCTTCTAGCCATTTTGGATGGAGTTGGGTCACAACCAACGGAAAAACCTGAACCGTGCAGATACTGTCCCATTTTTGATGCTGATATGTGCCCAATATCTCAGCTGCGATCACCCCTTCTACCCCTGCTTCTTCCCAAGCTTCTTTGGCCGCGGAATCCCAAGCCGTCATATCTGCTTCAATGTCGCCTTTGGGAATAATCCAGCGATGGCGTTTGCGAGAGGTAATCAATACAACTTTTACGCCTTCTGAATCAATGAAGTAGGGTAAAGCTGCCGATTGGCTGTATAACTCTTCAGAAGAGAGCGTCATAAAATAGACTTTGCTTGTAACAGTTGTAAGGCAACTTGGCCATCTACAGGATGGGAAAACAGATGCCCCTGAGCTTCCTGACAGCCCAAATCGAGTAAATATTGACGTTGAGCTGAGGTTTCTATGCCCTCGGCAGTAACATTCATCCCCAAATCATGAGCTAAAAGAATAATAGAGCGCACGAGATCAAGGTTATTAGGGTCCATCATTTTGATAAATGATCGATCGATCTTCAAGGTATCTACAGGTAACTGTTGTAAATACTTCAAGGATGCATAACCGGTGCCAAAATCATCAATGCAAAGCCGAACGCCCAGGTCTTTCAGCTGATGTAGGGTGTTAACCGCTGCTTTAACTTGGCTAAAGACGATACTTTCAGTGATCTCAATCATCAAATATTGGGGTGAAATTCCTGTTTCTCGCAATACTTGCTTGATTTGCAAGGCTAAGTCAAACTTATCAAATAGTTTTGCAGAAAAATTGACACTAATGGATAGAGGTTCATCCGTAAATTTTCGCCACTGCTGAATCCTAAAACAGGATTCTTTCAGAATCCATTGATCAATCGCCATCATTAAACCCATCTCTTCGGCAATGGGAATAAATTCCAAAGGCGAAATTAATCCGAATGTTGGATGAATCCAGCGCACTAATGCCTCAAATCCTATGATTCTCTGATCCGCTAAACACACAATAGGTTGATAGAGGAGTGTCAGTTCCTGTTCTTGTAAAGCCCGCTTTAGATCATTCTCAAGTTGTAATAATCGGACGGCCCGGGCATGCATTGTTTGATCAAAGACAATGTAATTCGATCGGCCTAGAGTCTTGGCATAGCTCACTGCTGTATTGGCGTCTCGGAGTAAATCTTCAGCGCGGTCATATTCCATTAAGGTCGTTGAAATTCCCATGCTGGCTGTTATGAAAAGCTCTTGTCCATTTAAACTAAAGGGATGCGTGAACTCCGTAGAGATCTGATTCGCTGCAAACAACGGCGAGCTAATCTCTTCGATACTATCGAGAAGAATAATAAATTCATCGCCACTCAATCGTGCAAAAATATCAGATTCTCTGAGGCGCTTTTTTAATCGCCAAGCAATAGAGATCAGTAGTTGATCTCCCGCTAAGCGACCAAAGCTATCATTGATACTTTGAAAACGATCGATGTTGATAATTAAGATTGCAAAATGATAGTTGTCCTTATGTCTATAGCGTTCAAACCCATGGGCTAACTGAATTAAAAAATAAGTTTGGTTGGGTAAGCCTGTTAAGGCATCATAAAATGTCGTTCTGAGGATACTCTCACTGGCTTGTTTGCGCTCTTCAATGAAATCTAAAGAGCTTTCCCTGGCTGTTTGAATAAATGAAAGTAGCTCAGTGTAATCCGATAAGGATGCCTTGATCAGCAAAATTCGTTTTCGATTAATTTTCAGGGCTGAAGCTTCTAGATGTAGGTCTTGGTTCTGGGGATCCGTTTCACACCACAGCCCTGATTTATATAGGCCAGGTTGATCCTGATCCCAAAAGTCAGCTGCATCCACCAGAAAATTGTATAAAAAGGGAGAATGGGTTGCAATCCAAGAGGCGTCAAGACTTAAAGGCGTATTAGGGTAAAGTTGGGTGAACCAAGGTGGGCATGTCCCGAGAATCTTTAAAGAATGCTCTTCTACATATTCTAGAACCAGAATTTCTAGGGCGACGAGGACATCAGCAGAGAGCGATTCTGTCATTACAGTTTGCAATACGAATAAAGAGGGGCGGCAGATGCAGATCTGCCCGAGAGAGAAGTGGGCATAAAAGACCTCTGCATCTGATCTAGCTGATCGAAAGTGGGTTTGTCGATGATCAGCGTCTCAGCTTCTGAATTTTTATTCAAATTCACAGCTAAATCCATGGGTTCACCAATCACAGTTAAGGTTTTACCAAAACCAACTTGTAACAATCCCACCGTGACGATACCTGTAGTGACGACCAAAGCACACTGCGAATGCTGCTGATCCTCACAGGCTTCTAGGATGCGTATACTGGCTGCGATAGCTTGCTTAGGAGCAATGCGGGTAGAGGGTAAAGCCCCAAATACAGCAACGATGGAATTGCCAATATTTTGATGGATAATACCCCCTTCATCCAATATTAATGGAGAGACAGTAGATAGGTAGGCATCCAGCTTTCTCAGAGGATTGGCTTGAGTCGTTTGAGCATCAAGTTCAGCAGTACTACAGCACTTTGCAACTAAGATCGCGAGGGATTTTTGTTCGCCTGTGGGCTGAATATCCAAGATTGTCTTGGCAGCGACATCCGGATGCATCGAGTGACCTAGAGATTTTGCCTGTTCACGTCTGAGCAGGCTTAAGTCATTGACCTTTTGTTGAATGAGAACATGTTTGGCATTTTCGAGGGTTGCATCACATAGGATGATCCAATCGTCTTCCGGCTCTGCAAACATATGAATTTCGGCAATGACACCTTCGGCAATTTGCAAAAACGGCATATGCATTGCCGGTTCTTGAAGCGGCAATAAACCAGTTAAGAAAAAAATTTGATCATCTACAGATTGATGAAGGTGTAAATGATCTAAGCCATAACGATCACAAGCCCCACCAAAAGCCAGTAGCACCCCTGCTTTACTGATTTGCAGGTAGGCTGGAAAACGATCACGAACGACGATAGAACAAAGGAAGGTAACGATTGGTTCTGGAAGATTCAACATGAGTAACTAAAGCATCATTTGCGCCAACTTTATAAAGCACTCTTCTACCCCCAATCCGGTCCTTGCACTTCCCATACAGTACAACCATTGTCGCTGAGTCAGTTCTTCGAGATCTTCCTCTCCGATTTCCCAGTCTTGGCTCAGGTCATACTTGTTAAACATCGTGATGAATGGCACCTTACCAATGGTGTCTTCAACCTTAGATTGTAGTTGGAAGACGGTTCCTAATGTATCTCTACGGGTACCATCTACCACCAAAATATAGGCTGCTGATCCTCGCAAATATGACATCCTGATTTTCTGGAATTCATCTTCTCCATGGATATCCCATAAAATCAAATTTAAATCTTGACCGGAAACACTAATATTTTTTTTGTCGATTTTGACACCAACAGTCGTTTGGTATTTGTCGGAATAAATGCCCTGAACATATCGAGCGACAAGGCTCGTTTTCCCAGTCGCAAATGCACCGACCATACAAATCTTTTTCTGGAGCATAAGCTATAAATCAACGTCTGATGGATTGACAAAATTAACTTTAAAAGTAACCTTGCGATTAGACTGCGCAGGGGGCCTGGTAGAGCCAGCAGTAATGGATGCGGGCGGTTCTATACTTACTACCTTAAATAGATTTCCTGGAAGTCCTTGTTTCGATAAAATGGAGATAACTGATTTTGACCGCGTCTCTCTAACATACAGATTAATCAATTCAGGACCACTAAAGTCTGTATGCCCTTCAACGAAGACGATGATATTTTGATCGAGAGTTTTGGCTGTCTTAGATAAGGTTTTGAGATCTCCGGCCAGTTTTTTAAATGTAGTCTCTTGTCGGGGTACAAGTTGAGCATTCTGGGTAAAAAAGATGGTTTGGGCTTCAATTTTGGTTTTAAGATCGATCAGGGCGCTATTCTCTGAGGCAATAAGCTGTTGGGTATTGAACTGGGTGATATTGGGCAGCCGCAGGGCTAGCTGTTTGGCTTCCGTGATCCATGCTTGGGAAGCTGTCCCTGAAGCTTGAACGGATCCATTTGGATCGATTTTAAGGGTAACCGTCGGGGGGGGCTGCAACAGGGATTGGACCCTAGATTCAACAAATTTAGGATCAAAGGAGAGATAAGGTTCCCAGTGAAAGTTAACTTTGTCTGGATCTAGATCTGTTTTGGCAATAAATTTGGCAGGGGCAGGGGCCAGGGGATCTTTTAGGCCGGAGATCACATATTTCCCATCCCGTTTGTGGGTTTGCAAAACAACGATGCCGGGCTCTTGGTTCAGTTGATTGACAAAGCTGTCGATTTGATGGCGTTCGTAGTTGGAGAGTACACTCCAAATACTGAGACCAATGACCAAAATACCAGCCACTCCACCAATCCACTTCAAAGGAGAAGAGCGCTTCTTTGACTGCTTAGCCTGATATTGAGACTGTAAACACTCTTCTAGATAGGGTTGAATCGGTTCAAAAACACTACTATCGCCTTGAAACTGATGGAGCTGTTTTTCTTGCAACAGGTGAATACGCTCTAGAGCATTTTCCATCGTTAGCCGCAATTGTCCCGGTGGGTTACCCCGAATGACACAGGCAATAAGGGCTTGGGGACCTTCATTCACCCAAATCGTTAGTTCTCCCACCTGCAGACTGCCCAAGGTGTCATCACTGATACTAAAGGAGTCTCGGACAAAATCTTGAATGGCGGTAAACATGGCTGAGACTAAATCTGCATCTTGAGCCGCAGCGGTTTCAGCGGCGAGATGCTGTAAAACCAAGCCAGAAGATTTGTGGATTAAAAACACTTGCTCGACTTGGTAAATCAGGGTTCGGAGGATGAGCACTTCGGCAAAAGACTTGCCGGTGCGCCATGCTTCTAAACGCCAGCTTAAACTTTGGGGCGAAAGGCTATGCTCTAAGCTTTGGTTGAGTGAGTCTGTTAAGTTCTGAATTGCGGATGCGATCGCTTTCCGAATCGCTGGTCCCATAATTGGGAAAAGCGCTTCAGATAAAATATTTTGGTCGGTATTGATAGAAGATTTAATGGCGCTTTCAACGGTAGGAACGACCAAGCTTGAGATTGTAGGATCATTTTGGTTCAGTGCTAGATGAACCGCTTCTGGCAACACCCGGCTGACATCCTCCGAACGGAGTTTTGAATTGTCACAACGTTCTTTGAGGTCTGGTCCAATGAGCAAACTCCGCAACTCACTGAGTTCACTGGCCACAATACTGTCTTCTGGATGAGAAGCGGAGTTACCCTGATTGGTTTTAGACGGTAAGTCACTCATTGAACGTAAGGCCGCAAGGATGGGATATTTTAATCTCTAAGAAGATAGTTGCCACCGCTGATGATATTGCCATACTTAGGGACCAAATCAAAAAAAACGCTGAAATTGGGAACGTGTGACAATGTGGTCCCCAATATCTTCTACTGTGATCACTCTGCTGACGATGGGGTTGACCATTGATGATGGACTAGACTAGCAGTTATCGACTATCGCGGATATTGAGGGCTAATTCACTAAAGAGATCTGCCAAGTTGGCTCGATCAGTGTCATCACTTGCGTTGAGTTCTTGTACTTCCCGTTCTAGCAAAGCTTTCAGCTCGTCGTGCTTTTGACTGAACGTATCTTCCATCTGCTCGATCTGAACTTTCACCGCTGACAGGCCGGTTTGATACTCTTCTTGCAACTCTGATTGTAAATCCGAAACCGCCGAGGTCTGGACATCATGGTTGTTTTGCACCGTTTTTGTCAGGGTTTTTAGCTCTTTTTTTAGGGTCGTTTCTAAAGACTCTAAGCGGCGATCGATTTGACTGCGGAGTTCAGCACATTCTTGATCCAGTCGGTTTCCCAGCTGATTCAATCGTTGTTCATGTTGACTGCGGAGTTCAGCACATTCTTGAACCAGTTGATTTCCCAACTGATTCAATCGTTGTTCATGTTTTTGAACCTGTTGACCGAATAAGAGATCCCTAATTTTATTGAGGGTATTGAGATCTACGTCTTCGTTGGCAGGGTCAGCTAGCAACGTTTCTGGAGATGACGCTAATTGAGATTGCTCCTCTGGAGAGGATGGAATGGAGGTCGCTATTTGCTCTTTAGAGATGGTCATGGCTACGTTCTCTTTGATTACGACTATCAACAGCCAGCCATATTCACGGCCTAAAGCGTGTTAATCCAAAGGTGTACTGGTTCCAAGGGTGCCCTCTAATGGCTTTGATTTTAGCATTGCTTTACAGAGCCTTACGAGATTGTCTGCATCCTCACCCCTAACCAAGAGGAAAAGTCGTTTTATTTTGGTTCATTCCGCGGTTGATTTAGTCTTGAACTGCGGTCAGCACTAAATGATATCGATAGAGGGCAACGGGCTGATTGAGGGCTTGGAAATAGTTGGGGTCTTGAGGCGATAAATAGATGGCGGTGACTTGATCGGCATCTATTTGGGCTGGCAGAGTATTGATAAAGCGATAAGAGGTCGTATTCTCAACTTGGTTGAGATAAATTTGGGTGCCGCTGCGAAATTCTTGCTGAAATAGCTCACTGGCGATCCACTGGTCATTTTTGGGCTCAAATTCGGTATTGCGATCGCTAATGGTGGAGACGAGCTGCCGCCCCTGACTCAGGATCGTGGTTTGCCGATTCGGGAATCGAGAATCGACGGCAACCTGCTCTACGGCTGTTTCTCCTAAATAGGCTGTTGCCAAACTCCGACCGTTAAAGGGTAAATCAGCAATGACAGGGGGTTTGCGGGATAGCAGATCCCATGGGGATCCGCCAGCTAAGACTTTGGTTCTGATGGGGGTGGGCTTTTCAACAAACCGTACCCTAAAGTCTACGGGCTGATCCAAGAGGTTTTTGTTATCGGCATAGCCCGGTGTGACCAACTTGGGAGCCAAGGGCGCCACCATATCGACTAAGGTACTGGTCACTTGCCAGTCGCCTAAAAACCAGTCGGGGTAAATTAAGCTGCCTGTTGCCGGCTTTAGGACTGGCTTGCCTTGCCATTCAGGAAAGGCGTTGAGTCTTTCCGCTAAAGGGCTAGCGGCAACGGGGAGAGACCAACAGAGCCAACTGAGGATTAAGCCTAATCCCACAGACAATGTCAATTGCCAGGCTGCTTGCCAGTCTCTTCCCTGTTTGAACATGCTGCTCTAAACCGCTGACCCAACTTGATCCTTTGCCAAGAAC
>CALDHF010000392.1 GCA_937941595.1 uncultured Acaryochloris sp.
CGTTGATGGACGCCATTCGTACGCCGAAGAGAGAAATTCACCCGTTTCGCGCAGCAAATGAAACGCGATAGACAGATTGGATCGTGCTACGGCTGTACCAAGCGCCAAGGTTACAAGTCACTACCTGCCTGGTAATTTGGCCCAGTAGATTGGCATTTTTAAGCTGCTGTTCTAATGCTCTTTGTGCTTGCTGGCGTTCTATCTCTGCTGCAGCCCGAGCCGCAAAAATTTGCAAAATCATTTCATAACTAGATACTTCTGCTAAGGGAGCCGTATCCAAAATTGCCAAGTGGCCCAAAATCTGACCGGCAACATTCAAAATGGGAATGCCAATATAGCTTTCTGCTTCTAAGGTAACTAGATCTGCGTCATTGGGAAAATGCTGTTGAATTGAGTCCAAGTAAATACAGGCATTTCCCGCAATCACGTCTTGGCAGGGGGTCTCTTCTAGAGAATATTCAAGATTTTCGCCAAATTCTTTACCTTGCCAAAACGCCAGGGTGCGCACTCGATCTCGGGCTGGCCCCACAACTTCAGTAATCATGGCGTAGCGAACTCGCAAGGCGTCAGCCAAGGCTCGTGTACAGGTGCGAAAGAACTCTTCACCCACTTTGGTGGCAGTGCCTTCCAGAATGAGTCGCAAGGCTTCTTGAGGCTGCTGTTGAGCAGTGACATCTTCGTATATTCCTAGAAGCCCCACCACCTGTTGCTCACTGCTCAACAGCGGTAATTTGCTGGTTTCTAACCAAATTTGGCGACCATCAGCTCGAATTTGGGATTCGACAATTCGAGACTCAGGAGTGTTGTGATCCATGACTTTGCGATCGCACTCTCGATACCAATCTGCTTCTTCTTTAGACCATGGCAGGTCGTAATCCGTTAACCCCACAATATCCTCAGGGTCTGCCAATCCAGCATCTTCGGCAAAGGCCAGGTTACAGCCCAAATACTGTAACTGATGATCTTTCCAGAAAATGGATTGGGGAATCGTATCTAGAATCAGTTGCAAGAAATTTTGGGAGTCTTGAAGATGGGTCTGAGTTTGCTGAAGTTGTTCTAAAGTATGCTGTTGTTCTTGGCGTAATAACTGATTAAGGGAGGCTTCAGCCCGTTTGCGATCGCTAATGTTTTTCTCATTCACTAGCAGGGCTAAGCCCCCTGTTCGGGGGTTTTGGGTTCCCCGGACATCGATCTCATGCCACTCTATTCCCTGAAGGGTTTCGACCTGGATATCCATGCTGAACACTTCGCCTGCTTTAGCCTTAGTAATCGCTTGATTGGCGATGGCTGGATCCTGAAAACGCTGGGCGAACGTTGGTCTCATGGCAATAGGATGAACTTCGTCGCCATAACAATGCAGGGCCGCAGGATTCTGAAGTATTGCCTGTCCGTCTAGGTCATATAAAGAGATCATCACGGAGGTGTGCCGTAGCGCCTCCAGAGCGTACAGACTATTGACATCAACTTGTTCTAGGGAATCGATCACACCTTCTGCCAGCATAGCCAGCCGTCCTGATTCAATAGCAATGCCTGAAAAATTACAGCTTACAGAGACAGCAGAACCGCCTTTTGGGTAAAAGGTCCATTGCTCCGTAACCGATTGCCCCTGTTGAAATTTAGGAAGATAGGATTGCAGACGAATGGCTGTGGCTTCTGAGTAGTCACTCCAATCCCGTTGAAGCAACTCCTCCAAACTATCAGCACTCCAAAGATCGAGAGCTGCTATATTGGCCCACCACATCCGCATATGGGCAATATCAAAAATCCATACGGGGGTGGTTAGCCTGTTATATATCAGCAGATCGGCAGGTTTAATGCCAGAAGACATAGAAGCACTCACAAGGCGAAAGCTAATCGTTCACTACTATTAGGCTTCCCGCTTGCACCTATTTTCATTGCCTCTAGATTAGGATGACTTGATCATAGACCCACGATTTTGGGCAAAATCAGTCTAAAATTGTTAAGTAAACTTAATGTTTTTTAGACTTGGGCAGTTTTTAACCGTCTGGGTTTGACAAATAGATCTTAACTTTATCCAACTTCTTAACCCTTGGAACCTTTGTATGACGCTTCTTCCCATCCGTAACGTCGCCATTATTGCCCACGTTGATCATGGCAAAACCACCTTGGTTGATGCCTTGCTGAAGCAAGCTGGCACTTTCCGTGAGGGGGAAGATGTTCCAGATTGCGTCATGGACTCCAACGATCTAGAGCGGGAACGAGGCATCACCATTCTCTCAAAAAATACCGCCGTTCACTACAAAGAGACCCTAATCAATATTGTTGATACCCCAGGACACGCCGACTTTGGCGGTGAAGTGGAGCGGGTCTTGGGCATGGTTGATGGCTGTTTACTAATTGTGGATGCCAATGAAGGCCCCATGCCCCAGACTCGGTTTGTGTTGAAGAAAGCCTTGGAAAAAGGCTTACGGCCGATTGTGTTGGTGAATAAAATTGACCGTCCCCAAGCCGATCCCCATGGGTCAGTGGATAAGGTGTTAGACCTGTTCATTGAATTGGGTGCAGATGACGATCAGTGTGATTTCCCCTATCTGTTTGCCTCCGGGTTAGATGGCTATGCTAAAGAGGATTTAGAGGCAGAGGGCGAAGATATGAAGCCTCTATTTGACTCCTTTTTGCACCATGTTCCACCCCCAGTCGGCGATCCAGAAAAGCCTTTACAGGTTCAAGTCACCACCCTAGATTATTCTGACTATCTAGGTCGGATTGTGATTGGCAAAATTCACAATGGCACTATCAATATGGGTCAACAAGCCGTACTCATTAATGAGCATGGCGAAATGATCAAAGCCAAAGTCAGCAAATTGATGGGCTTTGAAGGCCTGAAACGGGTTGAATTGAAGACGGCTTCTGCTGGAAATATCGTTGCGATCGCAGGTTTTGCCAGCGCCAATATCGGCGAAACTATCACCTGCCCCAATGAGCCTCAAGCCTTACCCCTGATCAAGGTGGATGAACCCACCTTGCAGATGACTTTCTGTGTCAACGATTCTCCCTTTGCCGGACAAGAAGGCGATTTTGTGACTTCCAGGCAAATCCGCGATCGGCTGATGCGTGAGCTAGAAACCAACGTGGCTCTTCGGGTCGAGGAAACTGACTCCCCGGATCGTTTTGCCGTATCGGGGCGAGGTGAGCTGCATTTGGGGATTCTGATTGAGACTATGCGCCGAGAAGGGTATGAATTCCAGGTGTCTCAACCCCAAGTGATCTACCGCGAAGTCAGCGGTCAACCCTGCGAACCCTATGAATATTTAGTGTTGGATGTACCAGAAGCGTCTGTGGGAGGCTGTATTGAACGCCTAGGTCAGCGCCGAGGCGAAATGCAGGATATGCAGGTTAGTAGTGGCCGCACCCAGCTAGAGTTTGTGATTCCAGCCCGAGGTTTAATTGGCTTTCGGGGAGAGTTTATGCGACTCACCCGAGGTGATGGCATCATGAACCATAGCTTTTTAGAGTACCGGGAAATGGCGGGTGACATTTCTTCCCGACGTAATGGTGTGATCGTTGCTTTTGAAGAAGGTGTAGCGACCTTCTATGCCCTTAAGAACGCAGAAGATCGCGGTTCTTTCTTTATTGAACCCGGGGTCAAAGTTTATAAGGGAATGATTGTTGGAGAACATAATCGCCCTCAAAATCTAGATCTAAACGTATGCAAAGCCAAGCACCTGACTAACCACCGCGCGTCTACAGGAGATGAACTTGTGCAGTTGCAAGCTCCAGT
>CALDHF010000393.1 GCA_937941595.1 uncultured Acaryochloris sp.
GGGCACGATCACCCGCAGGGCTTGGGGGAAAACCACAAACCGCATCATCAAGGTGGGTTTGAGACCCAAGGCTCGTGCGGCTTCCCACTGGCCTTGGGAGACAGAGGTGATTCCGGCTCGGACAATTTCGGCAATAAAGGCAGCAGTGTAGAGGGTTAAGCCCAAGAGCAAGGCGGAAAATTCCGACGTCAGCTGTAATCCACCGTCTATTACCAAGTTGTTGATCACTTGAGGGCGAGTAATGACAAACGGTGCATTTTGCGTGAGCAGGGCTGCTAGGCCCACTATTCCTAGCCACAGCAGGAGGGGCCATCGCCAGGCAGGTTGGGTCGTCCCCCGTTCAATGCGTTGGCGGATTTGGTATCGCCAAAACAAGAGTGCGATCGCACTCCCGCATCCCCCAATAATCATCCAAGTTAAAGTAGCTGAATTTCCCTGCAACCAGGGGAAAGCCACGCCATTCTTACTCAAATAAGTTGGCCCAAAAAGCTGAATCCGGTTTTCAAAAGCGGGAAGTTTGAAAAAGACCGCCAGATACCAAAACAACAGTTGCAAGAGCAAGGGAAAGTTGCGCAGGGTTTCCACATAAACTGTGGCCAATTTCCGCACTAACCAGTTATTAGACAAACGGGCAATGCCAATAGAAATCCCCACCAGGGTGGCGAGCACAATTCCTAGGATCATCACTCTCAGGGTATTCAGAAGAGCTACCCCAAAGGCCCGAGCAATACTGTCTGTGGGCGAGTATTCAACTAGGGTTTCCCCCATGCTGGGCCCAGATTTTGAATGTAAGAAATCGAACCCAAAGGGGAGGTTAAGCCGCTGTAAATTTTGGACTAGGTTCGTCCCAAAGTAGACAATAGCTAGCCCGACAACCAATAAAATTAATCCTTGAATCAGCCAACCCCGGGTTCGAGGCCGACGCCACCAATGTCTCTGGCGATGCTTGGGCATGCAGTCTTCCAGCAATTTTCATTGATGACTCTACCAGACTGTGGGGAAGCTGTTCTGATTATGAATGATGACTACAGATCAGCAAGCGGAAAATGCTGTTGAACCCAGACTTGGGCCTGTTCAGAATCTTGCAACTCACCGTCCAAAGTAGCAGCCCAAAGGGCAGATAGGATGACTTTGAAGGATTGACCGGGCTGATAGCCTAACTGGATTAAGTCCTTGCCTGTCAGTAACGGTTTCCGGGTAGACCAATCTTGGAGATATCGCCATACCCAGCCCCGCACCTTGAGATTGCCATAGGCGGCAACGAGGAGTAGCTGCGCAACTTTGTAAGAGGTCAACAGTCCGGCAATCTGGCTAGGAGCAGCAGTGGAAGGCTGGTCTGAGAGCTGTTGCAAAATAGGGTCTAACTGTTGCAATCGTTGCCGACTTAATTCTGGGAGATGGAGATTGGCCCCTACTTGGCCGCGTTCAGTTGTGGGTAAGGCCGCAATCAGAACTTCTAGGATCAGCAACCACGGAGCAATGTGCTGATGATCTGCATCAAACATGGCGTGCCAGCGATTCACCAGACGGACGCGTCGCCACCAGATGCGATCAATCTGCAACTGCGGATGAATACATTGCAGAGCCTCCAGATTCGCCAGCAGATGCAAAGCTCTCATCCAGTGGGAGGTTTGAAAAATATACTTAAGTTCATTCTGTAATCGGGCTTGTAAGGCGGGTGCCTTCTCTTCTCCCGCCTGAACTTGGGTATAGATACCACTTGCGATCGCATGGCGAATATAAGTTTCCGTATGCTCACCAATTTCAAACCCCAGACGGGTTGCAAACCGCACCGCCCGGAAAATTCGGGTCGGATCTTCAATAAAGCTATTGGGATGTAAAACCCGAATCTGGCGATCCCTAATATCCACAACCCCGCCAAAGAAATCGAGGAGTTCTGGCTGTTGCTGATGCCCCTGGTGGGTGAGTCTGACCGCCAAGGCATTAATCGTAAAATCCCGTCGATACAAGTCTTGCCGAATCGAGCTGGCTTCCACCTCGGGATTCGCCGCAGGATAGGGATAAAATTCACTGCGCGCCGTGGCAATATCCACGGAGAACCCCGCCAACGCCGAGGTAGACGGCCAAATCAGAGCTGCGGTCTGGAACTGCCCATACACCTGTAATTGGGTCTCAGGATAGGCGGCTTGCAAAGTTTCAGCCAAGGTCACCCCGGCGGCAACCGCAGTGGTCTCTACTCCGTCTACGACCAAATCAAATTCTTTGACCGCCAAAGGCTGAGCAGGTGTCGCCAAGAGTAAATCCCGGACTGCTCCCCCCACTAAATACAATTGCCAGCCCTGTTCAGCAGCGGCAGTAGCGGCAGTGGTGAGGATATTTTGGCGGGGGGAATCGAGTTGCGATCGCAACTGGTCTTGAATCGAGGTGCGCACCACCTGGCGATGGGTCGGCAAAATCGGATGTTTGAGCTGGTGTAACTGCCGGAGAATATCTGTACGGGTGACAATTCCTACCAACTGCCCCTGATCGACGACAGGCAAACGGCCAATATCATAGGTCACCATCATCAACTCGATGTCTGGCAGGGGCGTCCTCGGTTGAATCGTCCTCACGGGTGCCGTCATATAGCCTTTGACAGGAGCATGACCAAACCCATGATGAAGGGCAATATCCAGATCTCGCCGCGACAAAATCCCCTCTAACTGATCTTGATCGTTGACCACCGATAACCCCGAGTGGCCATAGCGCAGCAAAATCCGACGGGCTTGGTTAATCGTAGTAGTAGGGCGAATGGTGCGGACAGGCGAAGACATTAAGTCAGCAGCACTCGGCGGCAAGGGAATTTGTTGTTTTAGGACTTCAATAAGGTCCTTGACAATGCCGTGGGGATCATCCGTTTTTAAGGTGACAGCCGCCGCCCGGGCATGACCACCGCCCCCCAAGGGCTGCAACACCGCATTTAGATCGACCCCCTCAATCCGAGAACGGCCAATAATACTCAATTTCTGGGGAGCCTCATCGCCATAGACATGGGCCAACATCAAACAATCGCTCTCCGTCAACAGCATCAACTGTGAGGTCAGGCTAGACAGCCCGGGCACATACCCTGCAGTCGCCAAAATCACCCAAGCAACCCCGTAGCTATGAACTGACTGAGTCTGTAGAGTCTCCAAGGCTTGACCCAACAACTCTTGCAAATCAACAGAAAATCCAGGTTCGGTATAGTCTGCGATCGCGCGCTGATTCGCCCCTTGTTCCATTAACCAGGTCAGGGCAGCCGCATCTCGGGCCGTCGTACTTGGGTAGGTCAAGGAGCCAGTATCACTATGAATCCCTAAAGCCATCACCGTGGCCACGGCTCCAGACAAAGCAATCTGCTGCTGTTGCAATTCCTCCACAACCAGGGTTGTAGCGGCACCCACCGCGTCGACGACGACATCGTCTGTGATGATATCTCGGTGGACATGCAGATGGTGATCGTAAATTTTGATCTTGACTTGGGGCGTCTCTAACCAAGCGGCAGCAGGTCCCAATAACCCTCGGCGCTGGCCATCTACCACCGTAATCGAGCGTAATCTATCTCGATTCACAGAACGATGCTCAATCAACGGAAATTGATCCCGGTAAAGAGCCAAAAATTCTCGTACCGTGGGATGTGCCCCACCACATAGAACAATCCGCGTGCCGGGATGCAAACAGGCAACGCCTACAGCAGCCCCCAAGGTGTCAAAGTCTGCGGTTCGATGACATAAAACAATATCCATCCAACCCAATTTACATCCCACAGTCAATTGTCATAGCTTACCCATCCAGGAAAACTCCCCTTTTAGGGTATGATTGTCTGGCGTAGGCACTGTCAAATGCCTAGTTAATTTGCGTTTATTTAAACTTCTTTCAGGACTGGATTGGGAGAGAACCATGTCAGTATTATTTCAGCTTTTAATTGCTGCTTTTGTAGCCCTTTCATTTGCCATGATCATCGGTGTTCCCGTTGTTTTTTCAACCGGTGATGCCTCTGATAGTGCCAACAAACTTATTTGGGGAGGAGCAGCCGCCTGGGTTGCACTGCTATTAGTGTCGGCCCTTGCCTCCATTGTCGTTGTCTAGACAGACTCCCAAACAATAGCTTTGTGGGATTAAGCGCTGTTGAAGATCACTCTCTTCATGACAGATCACTCGATCTCCATTTAGTATTTTCACCATGCTCTCTTTGATGCAAATTAAGGCAAACTGAATGGCTGTCTTTGAAGGCAAATTTACGCATTCGGCATCCTTCCGATTTGCCATCATCATTGGCCGCTTCAACGATTTAGTAACCAGTAAGTTACTGGCTGGTTGCCAGGATTGCTTGGGGCGGCATGGTGTTGATACCAGTGAAGAAGGAACTCAAGTAGACTATATCTGGGTTCCAGGTGGATTTGAGATTCCTCTAGTCGCCCAGCAGGTAGCCTCGACACAGCGCTATGACGCCATCATTTGTCTCGGAGCAGTGATTCGGGGTCAAACGCCCCATTTCGACTATGTTGCTGGCGAAGTTTCTAAAGGAATTGCAGCAGCTAGCTTGCGAACAGGCGTCCCCGTCATCTTCGGCCTCCTCACCGTCGATAGTATGCAGCAGGCTCTAGAAAGAGCAGGCATCAAAAGCAACAAGGGCTGGGATTTTGCCATGAATGCTTTGGAAATGGCTAGTCTCATGCACCAACTGCGGCCGCAGCTAGTCTCTCAAAGTAATAGACCAACAGCAGAAGAATCTGCCGTTTTACTTCCTGGCCAACAGGTAGAGGTCTCGGCTACACCAACCTTGGAATCTAACCCAAATTCCTATTGATTGATTGACAGATCAGCTTGCTTTTGAGAAGCTAGATGGGCAAGTATTTTTCTTGCGGGTATAGCTCAGTGGTAGAGCGTCACCTTGCCAAGGTGAATGTCGCGCGTTCGAATCGCGTTACCCGCTTTTTTACAGCATTAGTTCAGACAATAGGGATCGAAGCCAGGTTTCTTTCCTAGGGGCTGAATCGTCCTTCTCGCACCCTGTCCCCAAAAACTTCGGGTAAGATAAGGGAATCTCCTAAGCCTATCGATCTATGCCGTCTGCATCAATAGCATGGGATTTGGCTCTGCACAATTATGACGTGATGCACCTGCTACCAGCCTCCCTGATCCTCTGTCATCAGTATCTTGGATGTAAGGGCTAGATTTGTGAGTGGACCTGTTAAGTTGTGCCTCCCGCAACCGTTAACAAAATCGACACCAGTGGCACCTATCCTTGCCCTTGTAAACGTCAAGGGCACCTCAGCCCCATTGTTCTTACGGATGCCCTTGGCTGTGAGCAATGTCATCATATTTTCGTGGTCAACCCCGATGGGTATACGATTGAACAATGTTCCGCCCACTATCCTCCCAAAACTTGGTACTGGACGGGACGCTGCTGGCGTCTCTCTCGCCATCAAAACCGAAGGCTCTACCCATTTCCTGAGGCAGGATTACACGCTTCAAGTCTCCGGTAGCGGCAATCTGGCCGCGTTCATCCAGCAACTTGATCTTTTCTTCAAGTCGTTCCAACACGCCAAGCGATAACATAAACTGCGAAAGCGGTGTATAGCCCTGCAACTCCAATCCCGCCTCTGTGGCGGCGATTGTTACTGCGGTGAAGTCAACATCGGCGGTAATATCTTGTACGGCTGGTCGTGCAAATGGATCATCGTGTACGGTATGGCGAAAAAAACAACGAAGTGTTCCATCA
>CALDHF010000394.1 GCA_937941595.1 uncultured Acaryochloris sp.
ACAGCCGACTTTCCTCCTCAACTCAAAGACCAGCTCCAACAGATTAAATCTCTATCTATGGGTATGGGGATTGACAATGATGGAATCCGCGTGCGAGCGATCACCAAAGTTAAGCCAGATGCCTTCAAGTGGGAATTTAAACCCGTCCCCGGCAAGATTATTTCTCAATTACCTGCAAATACCCTGCTATCCGTGAATGGGGGTGATCTCAACAGCCAATGGAAGTATGCGATTAAGCAACTAGAAATCCTTCCTGAATTCACAGAAGGTTTAGATCAAGTCAGACAGCAGATTCGCCAGAACACTAAGCTGGATCTAGACAAAGACATCATTGGCTGGATGGATAAGGAAGTGAGTCTCGCACTCATTCCAGGCAATGAAGGCCTCTTACAAACCCTCGGTTTTGGGGGCACCTTGGTTTTTAAGACCAGTGACCGCACAAAAGCTGAGGCCACATTTGCCAAGTTGGATGATTTGGCTAAACAAAGCAATATACCCGTTAAAAAAAGCAAGGTCGGGAATATTGATGTCACGACATGGCAAGCCCCTCCCACCAAAGAGACGATAGCTGGTCATGGTTGGTTGGACAAAGAAACCGTCTTCTTAGCCATTGGCAATCCCATCATTCAAGCCATGGCCAAACCTGATAAAACCTTGGACCAGAGTGAGACTTTCAAGGCCATCACGAAGTCTTTGCCTCAACCTAATTCAGGCTACTTCTACATCAATATGGATGAGACAAATAAGGTGATCCTGAGTAATCCTGTGATTAAAAGCCAAGGCGTCATCACTCCTGAAGTTGAAGCGATTCTCAAGTCTATTCGTGGCGTTGGCCTAGCGAGTACAGAGATAGATAAGTCAACTTACACTGGTGATGTTTTATTAGCTCTCAAGCCCAAGCCATAAGCACATTGTCATCAGATTTTATACAGCCAGTCAGGATGTTTCTTGACTGGCTTTTTTGGACTAATGGACAAAGTCAGACACTGCACTAACTGCGGGCACTGGCAAACTGAACGGCGGCTCTTTGGGTGCCAATATAGCGCCAATGCCAGGGTTCAAAACTAACACCTTGGGTGTTGTTAGGCGGGAAAGATAGCTCAAAGTCATAATTGCCTGCATTGGCAGAGAGCCAACGATAGGCAGTCGTTTTTTCAAACGCCAGCTTCAGATCTTTCTCAGGTTGATCACGATCAGAGATATCAATAGCGTATCCAGTGTGATGTTCACTGTAGCCAGGAGGCGCGCTTAATTTGGCCGCAGCTTCTCGGCTGCCATATTTCTGGACTTGCTTTTCAAATAGCTCTGTTTGATCGTCAACGGAGCGAAAGCCTGAAATGGGTTGCAGAGTGAGATTAGCTTTTGTAGCGGCTGCCAGCAATTGGTTAAAGGCGGTTGCAGCTTCTTGATCTAAATATTCTTGACGACGATAGGTGCCTCGCACAAATTCGCCAACACTGACTAGCCGACTGCCTTCATCTTCTGCATAGGGCAAATGACCATGAAAGTTTTTAGGGGCGGTTGCCACGCGGGGCACAGTAGTAGGAACAACAGGTTGAGGGGACGATTGCTGGGGTAATGACGGTAAGTTTTCATACAGATCGGGTTGAGGACTCACTGGTCTGGAGGAACGATCATCTCCTGAGGGGGCGGGCGTTGACACTGTAGGTGAGGAGGGTGAGTTTTGAGATAGGGGTGGATCGGACGGTACTAACTGCAACTTAGCAGCAAGCCACACAACCACAGCAGTGGTTAAAAGGCTGATCGCCACAAACTGAAAATAGCCAAGGAATTTTCGAAATCCTTTCATAACTCGATTTATCTGCCCATCTTGAGAAAGTATGCAATGCAATAGAAATAGAGTATTGACCACTCATGGGTTAGTCAACTTGAATCAGTTGAGCCGCAATCCAACCCCGAACGCCCGATTTGGGAGCATGCACTTGGTACCACAGATAGCCTCCAGCATCTCGTTGTTGTCCAATAATTTGCACACGGTCTCCAGGTTGCGCCATCTGTTGGGTAGGAAATTGGGTGCCAGGACCTTTGCGAATGTTTTTGCTTTCTGGACTGCCAATAATAGTGGCATTTGTCGTCGAGGGAGACGGTTTGGGGGTCGGGGTAGAGGAGGGTGAGGGAATGGGGTTCGGTGTTGTTTGGTCAGACTCCACTAGCTGAGATGCGATCCATCCTTGGGCTTGCGATTCTGGGAAATAGACATTGTGCCAGAGAAACCCGCCTGCATCTCGATCGCTGGTAATCAGGGTGACGCGGTCTCCTGGATAAGCAATATGGGTTTGGGCATAATTTGTACCCGGTCCAGATCGAATATTTTTAGACCCTGGATCGCCCACAATCCGAGCATTGGCTCGATCGGCATTTGCAGGAAGAGCGACGCGGACCGGAGGTGGAGAAGGGGGCTTAATCTGACTGGCAGCCTCTGGAGACTGGCTAGGTGAAGGAGATGGGATTCCACCTGCTGCTCTGTCAGACTCAGAATTGCCGGAGTTTTCAGTAGAGGGTTGCGGATCGCGGGCGAGTAGATCCGAAACCTGGCTACGCAACAGCACTGCACCGAGAAGGACAAACACGCCAATAATCCCCCCGGTCAACACTGCTTTTTGCCACTCCGGAAAAGGTTTAGCCTGAGTCGATGGGATCGCGGGTTGGACAGGCTGCTGTGGCGGGACTACCGCTTGTGTTGGATCCAGGGGTGGAGGCTCAGAAGTTGGCGAGTTGGTAACGGTGGGTATGGATTGTACCTCTAGACTGGGCGGCGGCTGTGATGGAGGCGAGGCAATATTCGTTTTGGCAACTTCAGCCGATTCTGGAGTTGCGATGGCACCCAGTTTCGCCACATCCACAATCTCCGTCCCTGACCCCACCAAGCGGTTGAGCATCTCTGACGCATTGAGGAACCGTTCATGGGGCTGGGGTTGAATGGCTTGATTCAAAGCGGCAGCAAAATCGGGACTGAGATCAGGGGCTAAATGCTGCCAGAGAATCTGTCCAGTTTGCGGATCTGTTTCCAGCTCTTGGGGAATAGTACGGGTCAGCAAGTAGATAGCCGTCAACCCTAAACTGTAGAGGTCACTGCCATAAACGGGACGCCCTGCCAATTGTTCTATAGACATAAAACCGGGGGTTCCCACCACAATCGAGCGGTTGGTTTGCCCCTGAGAATTCACCACCGTACTCATGGTTTCTTTGACCGCCCCAAAATCAATCAGGGTCGGCATCCCGTCTGTTTGCCGCAGAATGATATTGTCCGGCTTAATATCACGATGCACAATCCGCTGTTGGTGAACGTAATCAATCACGGGCAATAGCTTCACCAAAATTCCGCAGACTTCCGCTTCACTGAGCAGCCCTGACTTCTGAACCAATTGCGAGAGGGTTTGGCCTGCTACCCACTCTTCGACCAGGTAAAACTGGCCCCCTTCCTCTAAAAATGCATAGAGCATGGGAATTTGCTCATGGCTCTCCCCCAGGCGTTCTAGGATGGCTGCTTCCCGCTGAAACCGATCTTTAACTAACTGGTAGATATGGGGATTATTATCAATGGGTTTGAGCTGCTTGACCACGCATTGACGATGGGACGGCATCTGCATGTCTACTGCCAGAAAGGTCGTGCCAAATCCACCATCTCCTAAGACTTTGACAACTCGATAACGATTATTGAGTAGGGTTGGTGTTTGGGGAGTTTGCACATTGGGCAAATTATCGCCTGATTGGGTCATGCATCCACCTGATTGTCCAAAATTTGATTCTTAGCAAACCTCAATTCCACCATAGGGGGTAATATCTGAGAATGCTGTGATCAATACCGGCAATTTTAATGATTCAAAGCATTGCCAGATCAGAGCATCAGCAAGGATAGTTGTGGTAAACAAGATCCTTCGTTGAGGAATGATGCAGTATTCCTACCAATGCCAGACCTACGAACACTCGTTTTCACATCCTTTAACCACACGCTATGGAACTTGGTCAGTCCGCCAAGGTCTGATCATCACCTTGGTAGATGAACACAACACTGTAGGGCAGGGAGAAATTGCGCCCCTAGACTGGTTTGGGTCAGAAAGCTGGCAGCAGGCCTGGGACTATTGCCAGCACCTCCCCTCCCAGCTCACGTCCACAGAAATTTTGTCTGTTCCCGATCATTTGCCCGCTTGTCAGTTTGGGTTTGGCTCTGCTTGGGCCGCATTAGGGGCATCTTCCTCTCCGGCCCTGACGTTACCAATGTGCGGTCTCTTACCTACGGGAGCATCCGCATTATCTGCCTATCCTGCTCTTGAACAACAAGGGTATCGCGCCTTGAAGTGGAAAATTGGCGTGGATACCCCCGCTAGAGAACAGGCTATCTTTCGGGACTTAATGGCGGTGCTGACGCCAGGAACGCGGTTGCGCTTAGATGCCAATGGTGGGTTATCTTATGCGGCAGCTTGCCAATGGCTAGACCTCTGTGATCAGGCTTCTGCTGATGTCACTGTTGAATACCTAGAACAACCCCTACCGCCATCAGAATTTACAACCCTAGTTGCCTTGAGTCAGTTGTATCAGACCCCTCTGGCCTTAGACGAGTCGGTGGCGACCCTGGCCCAGCTACAAGCCTGTTATCAGCAAGGATGGTCGGGTATTTTTATTATCAAACCCGCAATTTGTGGTTACCCCAATGACCTTAGACAGTTTTGTCAAACTCACGCCATTGATGCGGTCTTTTCTTCAGTGTTTGAATCTAAGGTCGGGCGTCGGGCTTGCCTACAATTAGCAGAAGAACTCTCTAATCCCCATCGAGCCATTGGATTTGGCGTCAACCATTGGTTGCCCGTCCCATAAATGGTGTCTCTGGCTATTCCTATTTTCATCCCTCTTTATTGCGCAGACCGACATGCAGCCATTAACCTCACCAGAGGCGATCTTTCAACAACGATGCCAAGATAACTGGATTGTGGGTCTAAATTATCCAGCCTGGTTAGAACGGATTCAGCAGCGCCAGCAATCGTTGCAGCAATGGACAGGCACTTATCCTCGGATTTTGTTAGTGCAATCCGACCCCTTAGAATTTCTAGCAGGATTTATGGCGGCCTGTTTGGCAGACTGTCCAGTATTTCTGGGTAATCCCCATTGGCGCAGGTCGGAATGGCAAAAGGTTCTGGCTTTAGTACAGCCCCATTTAATTTGGGACAACAACGCTGTTATGGCCTCAGAAGTGAAATCTTCCCAACCCAGTCGCCCCTCTGATACCGAAAAAGGGTGGATTATGGTGCCAACAGGCGGGTCATCCGGTCAGATTCGGTTTGCGATTCATACTTGGTCGACCTTGGCGGCCTCTGTCTATGGCTGCCAACGTCATTTCTTTGGCGGTGAGGGGGCGATTAATTCTTGCTGTTGGTTGCCTTTGTATCATGTGAGTGGACTGATACAGTATTTGCGATCGCTCCTCACCCACGGGCAACTGATGATCCTCCCCCCCTCTGCCTTTGAGAGTGATACCAATCCTGAGCCAGAACTGGTCGCCTTTCTCGATCCGGCTTCACCTCTTCCGCAAGACTATTTCATCTCCCTGGTTCCTACCCAACTACAACGACTCTTACAGCAACATCCTCAACACCATGGTTGGCTCGCGCGTTTTCACACCATTCTGTTGGGGGGAGCACCCCCTTGGCCGACCTTACTGGCCACTGCTCGTCAGCACCATCTCCGCCTCGCCTTAACCTATGGCATGACGGAAACAGCCTCGCAAATCGCTACCTTACACCCCGATCAGTTTCTGCAAGGGCATACTCACAACGGTCAAGTTTTACCCCATGCCCAAATCGTGATTTTAGATGACAACCACCAGCCGCTTCTCCCTACACAAATCGGCAGAATAGCCCTACGAGGGGCATCACTTTGCAAGGGCTATTACCCGACACAATTGACTCATGCTGAAAACTTTTTAACAGATGATTTAGGCTACTTCAACGACCAAGGTGATTTGACCATTGTGGGCCGTTTAAGCCGCAAAATTATTTCTGGTGGTGAGAATATCTTTCCAGAAGAAATAGAGGCCATCCTTCTAGGCACAAAGATGGTGCGTGATGCCTATGTGTTCGGTCAAAACCACTTAGATTGGGGACAAATAGTTACAGCCGTGGTGGTCCCGTCAACTGCTCATTTTACCCTGCCCAACTTGCAGGCAGCATTGACAGATCAGCTCAGCGCCTTTAAACAACCCAAACAATGGATAGTCTTACAGACCTTACCCCGCAGCCCACAAGGGAAAATAGACCACACCCTTTTACAGGCAGCAATTCAGGATTATCTATCCTCAACCGCAGACTGATATTGGGCGGTTTTATTCATCGATTTTTATTGATACATTGCGCTCTGTTAACCCAAGCAAACAACCATGAACTTTAGTAAAAAGCCTGAGGATCGCCATAGGGTTAATGCTAGATTAAACCCAGGTACAAAAAGCCTTAAGTTAACAAGTTCCAGGACACGTCAGTACCTCCTACCTCTATCCTGAAGAGCGACCTTCTTTCTGAGAACTTACACCTTGCAACAAGCAGTTTCTATATTGAAGTTGGCCTTGTTGGAACTCTTATCTAGTAAAGATACGTAAGCCTAACCTCTAAGAACTGTTGCTGTAATTATTGTCCACTTTAGCTGTTTTAATTTGTACACTCTACCTATCTATTACTTAATTCTGAGCAAACATCAATTTTCAACCTCTATAGCATTAAGGGTTTGGTTACGAAAAGCCAAACCCTTTGATTGTTTTTAGGGTATGTTTTGCGCTTTTTCTCCCCTCTTTATTCCCTTTTAAGTAATCTCCGAGTAATTTCTAAAAAGCCTAACCCCTCCGCTTCAGTGGTGATGGCCTGCGGATAGTGATTGATATATGCCAAGTAATGGGTAATATTGGCAACGCCGACTGAATGGGGAAAGACTTGAGCATCGAACAGGTCTTGATCATTGGGGCTATCGCCAATGGTGAGTACTTGCGATAACTCATAGTGCTCAGACAAGTACTGTTCCAGGACAGTTAGCAAGCCTTTTTGCTTGTTTTGACCTGGGGGCTTGATATGACACTGCACGGTGCTGTAGGTGAAATCAAATCCCATTCCCTCACAGAGACAAGCCATTTTATCCAAATCCTCGGGCTTAAAACCAGGGTTGTCAAACGTCCAGTCCGTACTCCGATAGGCATTATCGGCAGTGGTACGGAGGTGAGAGAAATGGGCTTGCAGTTGACGAAAGACTTGGGCCAGTTGGGTCCGGTGATCTTTGAGGCCAGGAATATTTGATAGCACCATCCCCGGTAAATCTGGCTTTTGGAAAAAGAGGCCTCCATTCTCTGCGATCGCACCATCAATCGGCAAGTAATGAGCCAACCCGCTGACCCAGCCTGCCGAACGTCCCGTCACAATCATGACTGCAAAACCAGCAGTTTTCAGATCTAACAGTGCTTGTCCCAATGCTGCCGGGAATTTACCGTCCACCGTCAAAGTGCCATCCATATCAGTGGCAATCAATTTGATCTGGTCTAAACTTTGCTGAGGAAAATCAGCAAACTTGACAACGGAATGATCCATGGGCCGTCCGTACAGAACGGTATTATTCTACAGTGCTATATCCTAGATCGCTCTGTAGATCACAGCACCATCCGTTTCGCGGTTATCTACAACCAACAGCTCGGCAGAGCATAATTCCTGGACTTTGGCCTTGACTTCAGCAGGTTTGGTGGCTGTGGCAATCACACAATCACTTAGGGTTGCGCCGTTGAGATCTCGGCAAGCGGTGAGGATTTGCACTTCTAGAGGAGGAGCAGCTTGAGCAGGGGTAAAGCTCGGTCCTACATCCCGAACAATAGCAGGCGAAAGATCGTTGGAACTGTATAACAGCCGATGTTTCAGATTTTTGTCTTTGACCATACCTGGTATTAAGAACAAATCAAAAAACTGGCCAATCCCAAAGAAGCCAAATGTGAGCATATACAAGACGCCACTCACAGGTTTACCCACGTAGAAACGTTGAATCCCACTCAAACCAAAGAAACAGAAAAACCAAAGTAAATAGGCCGTGCCACTATTAGTCATTAATTTGTCATGACCTCCTCTGTCTTCATCCCTGTCTCTCAATTCTAGCCAAAGTCCATCTGTGGCTAACTATCTCCTTGGCCTTTCTAAAAAAAGTATCGTGAAAGCGTCTTGTGGCAGCGCCCCTCCCACATGTCGACTACAAAAAACAGGTACGAGTTAGCAACTTGTTCAGAACTCATACCTATTATGCCCTTGCAAATTCAAGATCGCTTTGGCCTGAGAGCCTAGTTTTTTCTAAACACTATTCGCCACCTACGCTGATCGGCGTCCCCCACATCTTGACATTCGTCAGATTAACGTTGGCAATGACAGCACCCCGAGCTTCAACGTTGTAAAGTCTGGCTCGGGTAAAATTAACCGCTTCAAGACGGGTGGAATTAAGGCTGGCATTGGTGAGAAAGGTATCTGTCAAATCAGCGGACTTGAGATTAGCACCCGTTAAGTCAGCCCCTTCTAAATTCGCTGCTTGCAGTTGAGCACCCTCCAAATTGGCATTCCGCAAATCTGCGCCAATCAGGTGAGCTTGCCGTAAATCCGCATTTGATAGATCACAGTTTGGACAAGTATTGGTTGCTAACAGCTGCTGCATATGATTGGGATCGGCTGCCTGAACGGAGCGAGCCCATACAAAAGGGGCAAGGAATGCAAAAGCCAGTAGAAGCGTACGTTTCATCGCTTATCCTCCTTAGCATTGCCCTTCCACGGCAACCACAATCCTCAAGAGCTGGGAAGAGGTTTGCTAACTGACGACACAGCTATAACTGTGTCTTTACATATTCAAGTTTCCCATAGGTTTTTAGGTGATCAGGCCAAAGTTTTGACTCTTTTAACATAGGCATCACATTCCTCAATATTTCCTGATCCAAGTTCAGAGCCGTTCTGTCTACGAACCTGGAGACAATTAAAGCCCAGCTCTCCGCTCTCAAAGGACTGAACACTGAGTGATACGCTTGGAGGATTCAAGACCGACTACAGTTTATTCGCTCTCTCTAGCCAGTCTTTGGCACTGGACGGATCTCCCTGTTGTTGGTAAAGCTTGGCAACCTGACGGTAATCAGCCTTGGCCCCAGCAAGCTGCCCCGCTTTTTCTCTGGCGCTGCCACGCATGATAAACCAAGATGCTTGAAAGGGCTGTAGCTTAATCATCTTGGTATAGTCAGCAATCGCCTCTACATAGCGTTGTTGTTTCTCGTACAGTTGCCCGCGACTCAGATAGACCGACGTATCATTTGGTTTAAGGGTTTGCAGCTGGCCATAGGCCGCAATCGCCCCCTCAATATCATTCTGGTCTTGACTCAAGGAAGCAATCTGCTCATAGGCGCGGGAATTGCGAGGATTGATCTTCGTGATCATCCGATAGTCCTGGAGTGCGCCCTGGGGGTTACCACTGTAGCGACGCACATGGGCGCGACGATCGTAGGCTTCGACGTTCTGGGGATTGAGCTTGATCAGCTGGTCATAATCTTTGAGTGCTCCCTGCTGATCCCCTTGAATAAAGCGGGTGCTGCCCCGCTGACTGAAAGCCAATATATTTTGCGGATCAATCCGAATCATGGCGGAATAGTCTTGAATGGCGGACTGATAATCTGTCTGGGCCATATAAAGGGTGGCGCGCCACAGGTAAGCCTGCAAACGGTTGGGGTTCAGTTCAATTACCCGACTAAAATCTGAAATTGCACCCGCTGCATCACGACTGGCATTTCGATAGGCTCCCCGGAGCCAATAGGCCTGTTCGGCCTTAGGATCGAATTCGATCACTCGATCTAAATCTTGCAGAGCAGCTTGGGTTTGACCACTGGCGATGGCATAATTAGCCCTCGCTAAATAGAGGCGAGCCTCACGGGGTGAAATTCCAATGGCCTGAGACAAAACTGCTCGGGCGCTAGCATAGTCACCCGACTGGACCTTAATCGCAGCATTGATGAGGGCGTCGTCCACGGGAGATGGCGGCGGTGCATTGGCAGGCAGATGGGCCTTGAAGGTCATTCCCAGGGTTTTGGCCTGCTTCAGAAACGCTTCGATAGGAATACCGAGATTAAACCCTGTTTTAACGCGAATATCGGCATTGAGGGTTGAAGCTTCTAGGGTACTATCGACATCCCCTCGCCCATGAATGCCAACGAGTTCACCATCCCTATTGAAAACGCCGCCGCCACTCATACCCGGGAGGGTGCGGTTGGTGTAGATCATGGCATAGCCATCGGCAAAGCTACGGCTGCTGCGGGCGGTAATTTTGCCATCGGTGAAGTTATAGACGGGTTGAGTAATAGCAGCCGTCGTCATGGGAAATCCCGCCACGAAAACGGGTAAACCCTCGCTCGCCGTTTGAGAGTTGGCGAGGGAGCCGACGCTGTAGGTGCGATC